>CAKRUL010000076.1 GCA_934403665.1 uncultured Clostridia bacterium
CCGGAAGGCATAATCATCCGTTCCTCTTTGGCAGGTATACAAATCCACTCCGGACTGCCCGGACGGAGGCATATGCATCATGCGTGAAACCGAGGACAACTCGACAGCGACAGCCAAATAATGCGAATTGGTTGAAAACCGGATCCGGCCTCCGGACGTATGTCTCATCAGCCGCTTGACTCCATCGCTTAAGGTATCGGATTCTTGGTATTCTTCCGGCAGCCTGATAAAATTTTTATTCTCCCGCGGACGATATAACCCATTTATCTCAAACGGTTCCTCAAAGCAGTCATGGAACACGATATCGTCTGCAAGAATCCGCCCAGTTTTAAAGTTGCTATCTATTTCGCTGATATTTTTCATTCTCTCGTCTTTCCCCTTTATTTCCTAAAAATATTTTTGTTTCAGGTTTTTTATTTAGTAATCGAGCTTTACCCCTTCCGGTTCGTCATCTAAATGGTTTTGCATAATAATAAGCTTTCTCTTAAGCGGCTGACTCATAGGTGCTTTGTACATATAAACAGTTTCTTCCCCTGATGTTGTAGGAATAAGAACAGAAGGACTTGTTTCCAAAAGTCTAATAAAGCGTTTAACATTTTCCATTTCACGCAACATTTCTTCTCTTATTTCTTTTCTCCATTCTGTTTTCTTCACAGTATCCTTGAAATCGCGGTACCAATGCGTTAAATACTGTACCTTCATAAGAGATTTTTCTGTACTGATTATACAAAGCATGCATTCAATTCTGTCTCTTAAATCCCTTAAATATTCACACATTTTGCCACTGAGACTGTCAAGCTTCGTCAGTATTTTATCAAGATCTGGGAGCAAAATTTCCTCGCATCGCCGCGTTGCATAGATCAGTGCGGAATCTTTTGTTTTCTGCTGAAAATTGAAACAGGACATATCTGTCCATGAAGGATCTGTATCATAAGTAAAGAACATATTCGGCTTATAATATCTCGTTTCGTTAAAGGTAAGACATAGCTGATTCGGTACAATCGGCCATACAAGCTTTCTAAAAAGTGTCCTTGATGACACAAACAAACTGCAATGCCATGAAAGCCCGTCATCATACTTAGATCTGTACCTGGACTCTTGGTAATCCTCATTAAATTTATCACACAATTCCCAAACCTGATACAAAACTTTAGCTTCCTCCGCATTTTCAGTAAATCGCTCTGCCTGCCTCTTTAAAAATATGTCAATGTCCATATCATTATTATATTTTACTTCACGTATTACCTCATTGTTGATATACTCAGGCACAAATGCCCTTGTGCAGAGACCGCCTCTCAAGGTAAAGTTATGTACATTCTTTTCTATAACTTCGTTCAGTTGCTGAAACGTTGTTCTCGGAAATGGAAAGCCTACAAGAGGACCATAGAGCTTCCAGTTGTGTCCGATACCGTTGGTTATATACTGAATATATTCATCTCCAAGTTCCCTAAGCTTGGATTCATAGGACAGTTCCCCCTTACTTAGGCTTCCGAAGCTAAAAGTTAGCCCTACATCATCAGGAAGATGAGTTGTTAAATCTTCCTGTTCTCTGTCGGAAAATACCCAGTCAAGGTTAAGATTTATTTTTGTATCCGCATTATATTTTTTTGCAGTATCACGAAGTGTAATAAGCAGAGGATTTACTATATCGTGGAATTCCCTTTCAAAAAGACGGCTCGGTCCGTTTCTCTTCATATACGAACATTCCGCCCAGGGGAAACTGGCATTTGAATCCTGCGACCATATCTCAAATAACGCAAGCTCCGGAACATCTCTCATCAGCTGATCCAGCATTTCGCTGAAATGCTCTAACACCAAGGGATGTGTCGGATCAAGGGCATATTCCGGAGCCGCCGAATATGCATCCCAATAATTGAACAAAGCCTGAAATTAACATATTGGTGATGTTGGATCTATCCTATAGAAGTAGACACGCACATTCGTTATCTGGTATCATAAATTATACATAAAAAAGGAGGATTCTTATGGCTACAAACAACTACACCAAATATGATGAAAATTTTAAGAAATCCCTTGTTTCTCTCCATCAAAATGGAAGAACCCAGTCTCAACTCTGTAAAGAATACGGTGTTTCTCAATCCGCCCTCGGCAAATGGATAAAGCAATACTCCACCGTTGAGACAGATGACGGCGAAGTTCTCACAGCTAAGCAGGTCAAAGAACTTCAAAAAAGGAATGCCCAGTTGGAGGAGGAAAATCTCATCCTAAAAAAAGCGATTGCCATATTCACGCCACACTCCAACAAAGATTAGACGCTGTCCACAAACTCCGTTTTCAGCACAGTATTAAGACGCTCTGACGGGTTCTGCGGGTCAACAGAAGCACATTTCTCTGCCGCTCCTGCTCCCCGTGTAAAGGAAAATCAACATATTGCTTCTTTGATCCTCCACATTCATGCTGACTACAGCAAACGACTGGGCGCTTACAAGATCACTTATGTTTTAAAGCGTGACTATGGCATAGACATCAGTGTCGGACGGGTGTACCGCTTGATGAAACAATTACAATTACCCAAAATGTCCACCGACAAGCCTCACGTTTCCGGCGGGCATTCAGAAAACGATGACTGCTGTAATCATCTACAGCAGAACTTTGCTCGGAATCTTGTATGGGGCAGCGACATTACCTACATCAAAGCGGGTGGAAAATGGTATTACCTCTGCATTGTGATGGACCTCTACTCCAGGAAAGTCATCTCATGGCGCGTTTCCCTCAATGCCGATGTGGGACTGGTTATTGCAGCTTTTCGAAAAGCTTACGAAAAACGAAACGCCCCCTATGGGCTAATGTTCCATTCAGACCGGGGAACCCAGCATTCCGACGGCTTCTGAATTCTCTAAATGTTGTGCAGTCTTTTTCAAAGAAAGGCTATCCGTTTGACAATGCTTGCTGTGAATGCTTTTTCAAATATCTTAAGAAAGAGGAAACAGACCGTAAACGTTACCTTTCCCTATAGGAACTGCAGCTTTCCATATTTGAATACATTTTTGAATACATTAAAGGCTATTACAACTCTAAAAGACCACTCTCTACTCTCCATATGCTTACTCCAAACGAGACGGAAGCTCTATACTGGCAGCAGAATTCTTAGTCTGCTCCTGAATATTTTTCACTTTTTTGTGTCTACTTTATTGACTATAGTCCAACTCATGTTTTTATTCCCAATAGACACAAAAACGCGTGGATTCGCTTGATGGAATCCATGCGTTTTTCGACAAGCTGGAAAGAATTTAAAAAATGAATTTTTTTAAATTCTTTCTATACACTTGTATCCTCACTTCAATTCTATAATGATTATTCGTTTTATGCCGACTTGCGTGCTTCGATATACAAATCAATATCCTCAATAATATAATTTGTACCCGTTGTATGCAGCGCCTCAAAACAAGTTACGATATATTCCGAAACCATATAGTCGCTGAATAGTTTCATAACCTCTTTGCCATTCAAATTTTTAGCCGACTTATATTGCTCAATGCACAAGATTAAAAAGGTACCTTCCTTACTCATCCCTCACGCCTCCTCCGGATATATAAAAGCTCCTATTTTTTGTTCTTCATCAAACATATTAAATAGAGTTAGGGGGCTTAAATGCCATAATTTTGTTTTTTCATCCTCTAATTTTTCATATACTTTGGAATTATAAAAGTTCTTTGAGGCCGTCACTTCATCCCATGGATAATTTTCAACTATCAGTTTGACAATATCCGGGACAATTAAAATAAGCATGGATTCAAATTTTTCCTTATCCACTATAATTCCTCCTCTGCTACCGTGCCGATAAAATTCAAATAGCCTAATGCTTGATCGGTGGTAAATACCATTTGATCGTATAGTTTCTTAATTTTTAATGCTTCCAGTGTTTGTTCCTTTGTCAATGTCCCCGATTGATACAAGGTAAACGTAGTATACACATCATCATTTGCAACAGGTCCATAAACAACGTCATAAGGCTGGCCATCATAATTACCGGAACGGTTTTCCGAAACAAAATCCAGCCACGCCTCATTGGGCGAATCAAACCGCAGGACTGAAAGTTCTGAGAATATTTTTTCTTCATCAACCTCAAATATGCTGACCTCTTTGGAGCCCTCATTTTTTCTTCTGTATACCTTTTCTGCAAAGCTGACCGCCTGCATTTTGTTTGTAGTGGTGTAAAAACCAAACCCAAAGTCAAGATATCTGTTTTGCGTTATTAGACGCGGCTTGCGAACAACAACATTACTTCCGTGATAAATAATCATCCTATTCCCTCCAGTGCTTTTTCGGCGATACGAAGCTCATTTTCGAGCGACTTTATCATCGCCTCGGTATGTTTTCTTTTTTCTAAAAGCGGCAATATAGCATCCGTATTTTTCCCAATGTATTTTGAAACAACTTTTTTATTTTCCCGGTATTTTAAATAATAATATACCTGCCCATTCTTCTTTCGTTCCAATATGCTCCCTTTAGGAAGCGACGCAAGTATTTCATTATATTGCTTTAACATATATTCAATACGGATTTTTTCTTTTTGTATCGTATCGGTTATTAAATTCACTCGAATCACCCATATATATTATACACCACAATATTTATTATGTCAATATTTAGTGGTGTAATACAGAAGTATAAAAAAGCCATAGAGGGAAATAATATCCCGCTATGACTTTTTTCTAATTGTTAATCTGCCATCAATTTTCTGAACTCACTAAATACTCTGTTACATTTCTTCTACTTTTCCACCTCCAAAAATATTACACGCCACTTGGTATTTCAACAATTCATCGGTAGGAACAAAGAAGTTAATCTTATTAAGCTTTACATCATAATTTTCAATCTTATGTTCCCACTGAATTTTAGAAAGCTCGAATAGCTTTCTGTTGAATTTATTTTTGAATCCAACAGCGTGCATTGCCTTTATGCGGTTTGTAGCATTATCAATCAGAAGAATCAGCATTGCATATCCATACTTGCCCGGATCTTCTAACTGAAACTTGTTATACAATCCCATATTAAAGGGAACATCAAAAGTAAGAACATCATCTATGTTCAAGCAGAAAAAGATAATGCCATCTATTTGTGTTAACGTAACCGCAATCTTACCTTTTTCAACTGCGCGCAATTCTCGTTCACTTATGTCGTGCAGTCCAATAACGCATTGACACAAGTTATTGTTGATTTCAAGTATAGCGCCGTCACCGCCAAGTTTCTTATCAAATTTATCGCCTATACAATACGCCGTATAGCCCGGTTCTCTCATCATATAATTTTCCCTCCTACTAAATAACAGGAGGATACAGCTAAGCGCCGCACCCTCCGTAATGTTTCACCTTCTGCAAGAAAAATTTATGCCGCTGCCTTCAAATCCCAAAGCTGTGTGCTTTTCACACCCATACGGAACTGATTGCAGAGATCGTTGAGCATTGTAAATTCCTCGTCAACGCCCGACAAATCTTTCTTTAATATGCTTTCGTACTCCCGTTTTTTCATTTCAAGAGATTGAATCTTAAGCTCCCAGCGGTCAAGTATTTTTTGACTGGTATTGCCTTTTTGAATGAGCTTTCCAATTCTCTTTTGATACTCCTCAATTTCACGGCTCATATCCAGATAAAATTCACGTGCCATTTTACCGCGCTGTTTTTCGTCATCCGCAACATACATAGAATTCATACTGATATACTTTGAGTCCCTTCTGCTGTCAGGATATGTGTATAGATTTTCCTTTCCGACCAAATCCATAAAATCCTCAAGCAGCTGGATATCGTGCATATACGCTTTTGGAACAAAGTAATGATGTCCTCTTGCCGAGATACTGATCGCCCTCATCCGTGCGATATATTTCTCTGCAAGCGTTTCAATACTGCGGTTTCCCAAACAGTCCTGATAGAGTTCAAATAACTCTTCAGCCTGCCTGAAATAGCCACGTATATCCCTATCAGAAGAATAGTCCACATCAGAAAGTTCCATTATCCGGCTTTCTTTATTCAAAACAAAGTTCGCAAGCTTTTTGTATGTATTCGTTGTATCGTCTAAGGTTTCTTCAACAAGTTCACGGGAGATAATAGTATCCTCCGTTTTTTTGTTGTCCCTGCAATAAATCCTTGTAACCTTTTTCTCATCGTTGACCGTTTCAACGATTCTGTCATAGATAGAACCCGTCGCACTTCTGTACGCATCGGTAATGGATATTTTATCGTTTACCTCAACAGGGAACTCAATCTGCTGACAGATATCTTTTACACGGCTGACTTTGACAACAAGGTTAGGCAAGGAATAGTACATATACTTACCCAAGACTTCCGCCGACGTCCCGTCATCTGTTTTTATCGCCATAAAATTTTCCATTGTAACACTCATAATCGTCTAACCTCCTAAAAATTCACGCAACCGCAAACTGCGGCTGCATACTCATTGATTTTGCGTAGAAATAATCGTCTAACCCTTTGTACTTTGGATTCCATGTGCAGCCCTTATGACCGACACCTATGCCTGTCAAAGTGTTTCTGAGCACAATCAAAGCCTTCTTGACTTCGGGATTATAAAGCTTATCCATATCCAACGCCTCATATATTTTCTCTATGCGAAGAGATTGGATCACCTCCGGCAAATACCCAATTGCGTTTACGCCCGGGATCGCTATAAATAGCTGTCCGTTTGACAAAACGCTGGTGATATCCGCTTTCATGGCTCCCT
>CAKRUL010000077.1 GCA_934403665.1 uncultured Clostridia bacterium
ACGGTTATCTGGTCGGATCCAGAGGTTCTGTCGGATCCTCCTTTGTTGCATTCCTTTCCGGGATTACCGAGGTGAACTCTCTGTGTGCCCACTATATCTGTGAAAACTGCAAACACAGCGAGTTTATCGAGGACGGTTCTTACAGCTCCGGCTGTGATATGCCGGACAAAGCCTGCCCGGAATGCGGTCAGATTATGAAAAAAGACGGACACGATATCCCGTTTGAAACCTTCCTTGGCTTTGACGGAGACAAAGAGCCGGATATTGACCTGAACTTTTCCGGAGAATATCAGGGACGCGCGCATAAGTATATTGAGGAATTGTTCGGCGAGGGACATGTGTTCCGCGCAGGAACCATGGGCACAATCGCAGACAAAACGGCATACGGCTATGTGAAAAAATATTTGGACGAACGCGGCAGAAACCCGAACAATGCCGAGATTGCCCGTCTGACAAAGGGTTGTACCGGTGTGAAGCGAACCACCGGGCAGCATCCGGGCGGTATCATGATTGTGCCAAAAGAGAACAACGTGTTCGAGTTCACCCCCATTCAGCATCCTGCAAACGATGTCAACAGCGATATTATCACTACACACTTTGATTATCACAAGCTGCATGATACCTTGCTGAAGCTGGATATTCTGGGGCATGATGATCCGACGATGCTGCGTATGCTGCAGGATTTGACCGGGCTCGACCCTAAGACCATCCCCCTGGGAGATGAAGCGACTATGAGTCTGTTTTTAAACACCGACGCTTTGGGAGTGACCGAGCAGGATATTGATTCAAAAGTTGGCACCTTCGGGGTTCCGGAATTCGGCACAAAATTCGTCCGTCAGATGCTGGAGGATACAAAGCCCACCACCTTTGCCGAACTGGTTCGTATTTCGGGGCTTTCCCACGGAACGGACGTGTGGCTGAACAACGCTCAAACCATTGTACAGCAAGGAATTGCAGAGTTAAAAGACACCATCTGTACCCGTGACGATATTATGTTGTATCTGTTGCACCGCGGGATGGATCCCAAACAGTCCTTCGTGATTATGGAACAGGTCCGGAAAGGGAAGGGACTGAAGGAAGATCAGGAACAGGCAATGCGGGAACACGATGTGCCGGAGTGGTATATTGATTCCTGTAAAAAGATAAAATACATGTTTCCAAAGGCGCATGCCGTGGCATATGTCACAATGGCGTTCCGCGTAGCGTATTTTAAAGTGCACCTTCCTTTGGCATATTACGCAACCTATTTCTCCGTTCGTGCCGATGATTTTGATGCAGATCTGATGACCGGCGGAAAGCATATTATCCAAAATAATAAAAAAGAAATGGAATCGCGCGGCAATTTGAACGTCAAAGAAAAAGGGGTCCTGACCATTTTAGAGATGTGCAACGAAATGTATGCCAGAGGAATTGAGTTCTTGCCTGTGGATCTCTATAAATCCGATGCAAAAAAATTTCTGATAGAAGGAAACAATATCCGGATTCCTTTTACCGCCATAAAAGGTTTGGGTCTTTCCGTTGCAGAGAGTATTGTGGAGGCAAGAAGCGAGGAATTCTTTACCAAAGAGGATTTGATGGCACGCACTCGCCTTTCTACCACCTTGCTGGAAATGCTGGAGAAACATGGTTGTCTGGAGGGATTGCCCGACTCCTCTCAGCTTTCTCTGTTCTGATTTTACGAATTTTTTTGATATTTCCTCCTGCCCATATGGGCAAAAAGATAAATTTCGTGTTGACATTCTAAAAAAATAGGTGTATCATGAGAACAAGAATTTGAAAAGGAGAAACAAGATGGCTAAGCTTCATTCTTTAAGCAATCGATTTTATAGCTATTTTACCGCTTACTATTATTTTACGTATGCGGCTATTTTCGATTGCCTGAAAAAAGAATGTGTCTGTGAGCCAAACGGATAATTTTATCAATCTGGGTTTCTCTGTAATCTTATATTGATATGGATTGCGTCTCATGGATACATGGGGCGCTTTTTATATATTGTCAACATTGTCAACACACTTTTTCAAAACAGGAGGATTTGTAGCATGGTAGTCGTATTAAAAAACAATGCCCCGGCAGACTTAACGGGGCAGCTGATTCAAGAGCTGAAAGCTCAAAATCTGGATGTGCAGATTAACACCGGTGTGGATAGAACGGTTCTCGGACTGTTGGGCGATGTCACGATTATTGATCCCGACGCTCTGGAAACCCAGCATCCCATCATTGAGAAAGTCCTGAAGGTCAGCGAGCCGTATAAAAAGGCGAATATTCGATTTCATCCGGAACCAACGGTTGTAAACATTGCCGGAAATACCATTGGTGATCCGAAAAAGCTGGCACTGATTGCAGGTCCCTGCTCGGTGGAATCGGAAGAACAGATCATTGAAGTTGCAAAAGGAGTAAAAGCGGCAGGCGCAAAATTTTTAAGAGGCGGCGCATATAAACCGCGGACTTCTCCCTATGCTTTTCAGGGAATGCAGTTTGAAGGGCTGAAACTTCTGAAGGAAGCCAAAGATGTCACCGGTCTTCCCATCGTTTCTGAAATTATGAGCGCCGCACACATTGACATGTTCAATCAATATGTGGACGTTTTCCAGGTAGGCGCCCGCAACATGCAAAATTTTGAGCTGCTGAAGGAATTAGGAAAAGTGGACAAACCGATTTTGTTGAAAAGAGGTTTGGCAAATACACTGGAAGAGCTTTTGATGTCTGCGGAATACATCATGAGCGGGGGAAATGAAAATGTTATTCTCTGTGAAAGGGGCGTTCGCACCTTTGAAACATACACCCGAAACACACTGGACATCAGTGCCATTCCCGCGTTGAAAAAAATGACGCATCTGCCCGTTGTCATTGACCCCTCTCATGCCTGCGGCATGTCATGGATGGTAGAGCCTTTGGCAAAGGCCGCTGTTGCCGCCGGCGCAGACGGTCTGATCATTGAAGTGCACAACGATCCGAAAAAGGCGCTTTGCGACGGACAGCAGTCTCTGACGATCCCGCAATATCAACATCTGGTCAACAAAATCAAAAAAATAGCTGAAATTGAGGAGCGCAGTATATAGTATGAAAAACGAAGAAAAAGTGGTAGGAATTGTAGGGCTTGGTTTAATCGGAGGTTCTTTTTCGTTCGCTTTAAAAACATATACCAATTGCAGAGTTCTGGGGATTGACCGCAATCCTCAGGTGCTCTCTTTTGCCTTGAAGCAAGGTTATATTGACGAATATTGCGAGGATGTGCAAACAGCCCTTGCCCAATGTGATCTTGTTTTTTTGGCGCTCTATCCAAAGGATACCCTTCTTTTTTTGCAGGAGCATGAATTGCACTTTAAGCAAGGTGCCATTGTGGCAGATTTCTGCGGAATCAAGGGAATTTTCAAAGACTTTCAAACATCCCGTTTCACCTATGTCGGCTGTCATCCCATGGCAGGCAAAGAAGTGAACGGAATTGAAAATGCAGATAAAAATTTGTTTGCCGGTGCAAGTATGCTCATGATGGCGAATCAGCCGGAGCTGGAGGAACTTTATCGCAAAGTGGGTTTCGCAAGAATTGTTCACACAACGCCTGCTCATCATGACAGACTCATCGGCTATACCTCCCAGCTTCCGCATGTCCTCGCGGTCGCCTATGTTATGATGCCGGAATTTTCGGAATGCGACGGCTATCACGCCGGCAGTTTCAAAGATGTCTCCCGCGTGGCACGCATCAATGAAACTTTGTGGAGCGAACTGTTTTGCGACAATCGGGAAGCTCTGACAAAACAAATTGACACCTTGACAGATCATCTGAATCATTTAAAAGAATGGATCAATCACGATCCCAAAGCGCTCAAAGAGGCTTTAAAAAACTCCAGACTCCGAATGGAAGAAAAGGAGAAGAAAAAATGAATCAAATCACCGTCCACACCTCCTTAAAAACCTATGATATTTTCGTGGGAAGGGGATTGCGAAAGGAGCTTTTACCTTATCTGAAGCCCCTTACAAAATCCAAAAATATTTTTGTCATCACCGATTCAAACGTATTTCCCCTTTATTTTGAAGAAATCCGGTCCGCTTTGCAAAAAGGCGGATATCAGGTATTCCACTCTGTCCTCCCGGCAGGGGAAGAACACAAAAACATGCAGACGGTTCTCTCGATTTATAACGAGATGGCTGAGGCAAAGATCCGGCGCGGCGATCTGGTGATTGCCTTGGGCGGAGGCGTTGTCGGCGATGTTGCCGGCTTTTGCGCCGCCAGCTATATGCGCGGAATTCCTTTTGTGCAGATTCCCACCACACTTCTGGCGCAGGTGGACTCCTCCATCGGCGGCAAAACCGGGGTGGATCTTCCTGCCGGAAAAAATCTGGTCGGCGCTTTTTGGCAGCCGTCTTTGGTGCTTGTGGATCCCTATACCTTGAAAACACTTCCGCAGATTCAAATCAAAAGCGGTTTGGCAGAAATTATAAAATCGGCATTCATTGCCGACAAAGCTCTCTTTCAGAGTCTGAAAGACTCCAGAGATTTTCAAAAAGATGCCGAACACTTTATCCTTTCCGCACTCCAGGTGAAACGCCGCATTGTAGAAAAAGACGAATTTGAAAAGAAGGAGCGAATGCTTCTGAACTTTGGACACACGCTGGGGCATGCCATCGAAAAATATCATCACTTCACCGGAATTACCCACGGGGAAGCGGTTGCCATCGGCATGTACTGTATCCAAAAAGCATATGAGAAAAAAAGAAAACCACAGCACGTCTCGGAGGATCTCCGAAATCTGCTGATGCAATATAAAATCCCCTATCAATTAAAGCAGGAAAGTCTGGAAAAATTGCTGGAATACACGAAAACAGATAAAAAATCCACCGAAAGCGGAATCCGCTTGGTTGTGATCGAAGAAATCGGAAAGGGAATCATTCTCTCCATGGACTATCCGTCCATCTTTGAAATGATAAAAGGTGCCGCAGATGAAATTTGTGTGTAGCCCTTCCTCCCTCGGGGGAACGATTGATTTTGTGCCACCCTCCAAAAGTGTTGCTCACCGCGCACTGATGCTGGGAGCAATCTCCGGTGCAACCATCCGCAATGTCGATTATTCCAAGGATATTCTTGCTACCTTAAACTGTCTGAACGCCTTAGGCGTTTCCTATGCAACGGAGGGGAGCACCGTACGCTTTTCGCCCTCGCAACTGAAACGCAATGCCCCGGTCACCTTGAACTGCGGTGAATCCGGGTCTACTCTGCGGTTTTTCATTCCTTTTTCACAGTCCTTGGGAAACCAAACTGTATTTCAGGGGGAGGGAAGATTGCCAGAGCGCCCGCTCACGGTCTATTTTGAACTCTTCCGCGAAAAAAATCTTTCTTACTCCCATGGGGAAAAATATCTTCCGCTGTCGGTCAGCGGGACCCTCACGGGAGGACTCTTTCGGGTCAGAGGAAACATTAGCTCTCAGTTCATCACGGGACTGATGCTCAGTGCACCTTTATTCGAAGAGCCGGCGGAAATTACAATTATTGACACCCTGGAGTCCAAGCCCTATCTTGATATTACGCTGGATCTGTTAAGAACCTTCGGTGTCGGTGCGGAAGAGGGCACATCATTTTACCGCATTGAAAACACCC
Organism: uncultured Clostridia bacterium; assembly: GCA_934403665.1. Next base: position 5,595 of record CAKRUL010000077.1, read on the forward strand.
TTCCGACACGAAAGGATTACACGATTGAAAAGGATTGGTCGCAGGCCGCTTTTTTCCTTTGCGGCGCTGCAATCAACGGAGATATTCGCTTGACAGGAATGAATCTTCACTCCTCCCAGGGGGATAAACGGATTTTAGAAATTCTAAGCGATTTTCAGGCAGATGTCACCGCCGAGCCGGATTGCATTCACGTCAAAAAAAGCCGTCTGAAAGCTGCGCAGGTGGATGTTCGGGATGTGCCGGATTTGGTTCCTGTTCTGACTGTTTTAGCTTGCTATGCCGAAGGGAAAACCCGTTTGTACAATGCCGCTCGTCTGCGGCTGAAAGAAAGCGACCGGCTTTCCGCGATGTACACCGAGCTGCGGAAATTAGGTGCCGACATCAGCATGGGCGAGGATTTCCTCGAAATTCACGGCGGAAAACCTCTGCATGGCGCAGAAACTTTCTCGCACAACGATCACCGTATTGCCATGGCTTTGGCAGTCTGTTCCTTAGGAATTACAGAAGAAATGACGATTCGAAATCCGGATTGCATCGAGAAATCCTATCCGGCATTCTATCAAGATTTTACAAAGGCAGGAGGCAGTGTTCATGAGTCATATTGATTTGAAAAATTTATCCCTGACGATCTTCGGAGAATCCCATTCGCCTGTGATCGGCGGTGTGATTACCGGCTTTCCTGCCGGTTTTTCCCTCCCGGAGGAGGAAATCCAAAAGGATATGAACCGCAGAAAACCCGGTCAGAATAATCTTTCTACCCAAAGAAAAGAAGAAGACATTCCAAAAGTGGTTTCCGGCATCCTGAACGGTGTTACTACCGGAGCGCCGCTCTGCGTCCTGATTGAAAACACCAATGCACACTCGAAGGATTATTCCAAGCTAAAGGATTTGCCTCGCCCCTCCCACGCGGACTATGCGGCCTTTGTGAAATACAGCGGTTTCAACGACATTCGGGGCGGCGGTCATTTCTCCGGCCGACTGACTGCCCCCCTTGTGTTTTTGGGGAGCCTGTGCAAACAACTCTTGAAGGAAAAAGAAATTTTTGTCAGCGCACATATCTTGGAGCTGGACGGTGTACACGAC
>CAKRUL010000078.1 GCA_934403665.1 uncultured Clostridia bacterium
GAACTCGGTTGGCGTGATGCCATATTCCTCCATCACTTTGTCGAAGTCATAGTCGGTAGTCTCAGTACGTCCGCCTTTGGTCACCACCAGCTTCACGGTGGTGAGATGGGAGGCAAGCTGCAGGTCATCCCGGTCTCCGGTTGCAATCTTGCATTCCACATTCTGCTCGTCGCACAGACGGGAAACCGTGCCGATGATGTCGTCAGCCTCATATCCCTCTAACTCCAGATAGGGGATGTTCAGTGCTGTGAGCACCTCCTTTAAAATCGGCATTTGAATGCGCAGTTCATCCGGCATAGCGGAGCGCTGTGCTTTATATTGGTCATATTTCTCGTTGCGGAAGGTGATGCGCGAAATGTCAAACGCCACTGTCAGATAGTCCGGTGTTTCCTCCTCTGTCAGCTTGTTTAAAATATTCAAAAAGCCGTAAATCGCATTGGTGGGCGTCCCGTCCTTTGTCGTGAGAGGGCGGATGCCGTAAAAGGCGCGGTTTACAATGCTGTTGCCATCTAAAATCATTAGTTTCATGGAATCACCATCCGTTTCAGAATATGAAATCATCTTTTCAAAAATTGCCGGGAACCCATTCCCGGCAATTTTATTGTTTTGCATTTTTGTTTGTTTTCCCCGTTCTTGCTCAGCGGCGAGAGACCGTGTGAACAAGATTATAAATTTTTTCTGAAAGGGAAAACCCTTTTGCACTCAGAAAGTAAGCAAGATAGGAAGTCACAACCGGCAGAAGCAGGCTGATCAGTGCGGCGAAAGGATAAAAGACGCCGTTGTTTTCCAATCCGTACAGAAAATAGGAATAGGGATAATTCCAGAAACGGGCAAAAGGTGCGGCAACACCTGCCGCATTCGGCACCGTCATCAGAAGAATCCAATGAGGAATCAGAATCACACCAATCCAAAAGACTGCCCACAGACCGATGAAAAGGGCATTTTTCCAAAGAAAGGCGGAATGATCCCGATGGTCAATTTTTGCCTGAGCGTATGCATAGGAATAGATGCCCGACAAATGGAACAGGATAAACGCAACATACAGCCACGGAGAATCATAAATCCATTTGAAGGCAAAAATGGTTAACAGAAAGCAGAAAACAGCTGCAACGAACTGGTTGATAAACATCGCCAAGGCCGGCGGTCTGCGGGTTTCAACAGCCATAAACAAATCTCCTTTCCGAAAAAAACAGCACCAAAACGTGCTATAGAATCCATAACAGCGGGCGGATACAATCCGCCCCCTGCTTAAGCATTAACAAATCAGTCTTTTCTGCGTTGTCAGGCTTGCCATACTTAAAAGGTCAGTTTTTCTGCGATATACCCTTTCAGTTCATCAATTTTGATTCTTGTCTGCTCCATCGTGTCACGGTCACGCACCGTCACACATCCGTCCTCCAGAGAGTCAAAATCAAATGTGATGCACCAAGGAGTTCCGATCTCATCCTGACGGCGATACCGTTTTCCGATGCTGCCTGCTTCGTCAAATTCACACATGAAGTCTTTGGACAGCTTTTCATAGACGGCAAATGCTTCTTTGGACAGCTTTTTGGAAAGCGGAAGAATCGCCGCTTTGATCGGTGCCAAAGCAGGATGGAAATGCAGAACGGTGCGAACATCGCCCTCTGCAATCTCTTCTTCGTCATACGCCTCCACCAGAAAGGCCAGAGCAACACGGTCTGCGCCCAGAGAAGGCTCGATGCAGTATGGAATATATTTTTCGTTGGTTTCGGGATCCATGTATTCAAAATTCTCGCCGGAATGCGTGGCGTGCTGGGTTAAATCAAAATCGGTGCGGTCTGCGATTCCCCACAGCTCGCCCCATCCGAAGGGGAACAGATATTCGATGTCTGTGGTAGCGTTGGAATAGTGAGAGAGCTCTTCTTTCTCATGTGCGCGGAGCTTCATGTTTTCGCTTTTGATGCCCAGAGATTCCAGCCACTTCACACAGGTGTCTTCCCAGAATTTGAACCATTCCATGTCGGTGCCGGGTTTACAGAAAAATTCCAGCTCCATCTGTTCAAATTCACGGGTACGGAAGGTGAAGTTTCCGGGGGTGATCTCGTTACGGAAGGATTTTCCGACCTGCGCAATTCCAAACGGAATTTTCTTTCTTGCGGTACGTTGCACATTTTTGAAGTTTACGAAAATCCCCTGTGCGGTTTCCGGACGCAGGAACAGCTCGGATTTGGAATCCTCGGTAACGCCCTGGAACGTTTTGAACATCAGATTGAATTTACGGATATCCGTAAAGTTACAAGCGCCGCAATTCGGGCATTTGATTTGATGCTCTTTGATGTATGTGCTCATTTCTTCATTGGACCAGCCGGCAGGATTTTCACCGGTTGTGTCCTCAATCAGATTGTCGGCACGATGACGGGTTTTGCACTCTTTGCAATCCATCAGAGGATCCGAAAAACCGCCGACATGACCGGAGGCCACCCAGGTTTTTGGGTTCATCAGAATAGCTGCGTCCAGCCCCACGTTATACGGAGATTCCTGCACAAATTTTTTCCACCAGGCTTTTTTGACGTTGTTTTTGAACTCTACGCCAAGCGGACCATAGTCCCAAGTATTGGAAAGACCGCCGTATATCTCGGAACCAGGATAGACGAATCCGCGCGCTTTTGCCAGCGCCACGACTTTTTCCATGGTTTTTTCGTTATTCTTCATGTTGATAACTCCCTCTTTATTTGTAAGACTTCTGAATCTTCTTAATTTTCACATTGGTGACGATAAACATTACAATCACGTAAATCACCAACGCGCCCATAATATACGGAATTCCTTTAGAGCCGGTCACACGGTTGGTGACATTGAAAACGCTCTGTGCCGCCTCGTCCTGCCCAAACAGATGAAACAGGAAGCTGATGGTGGGATTCGGCATGATGAGAAAACTGACCACCGAGCAAGCCAAAGCGACAAAGCTCCAGTTTTTCATGCGGCTGGTGAAAGTTTCCGGTTTTTTTTCTTTTTTCTTCAGCACGGATGCCGTGACAATCAAGGCAACGAATACAGCCAAAAAGACCAGATAGGTAACCGTCATAAAGGTGTTCATATAAAGAACGGTTCCGGTGTTTTTAAAGCTGGTGTAAAGAAACAGCAAAAGAATCTCTGCCGCCAGAGAAACTGAGAAGATGACGAGCAGTTTGTTCGACAGTTTTTCAATTTGCGCCTTTTTTTCTTTTTTCGCCTGTTGTTTGGGTGCGTAATGTGGTTTTTTCATGTTGATCCGCTCTCCTTTTGTTTTATTCATATTCATAAAGAATCTGGAAAATGGAAGCAATCCCTGCCGTCTCTGTGCGCAGAATTCTTGTCCCTAAAGAAACGGAACAAAACCCTGCCTTTGTCAGCAGCTGTGCTTCCTCCTCGTCAAAACCGCCCTCCGGCCCTATGATCACCGCAACATTTTTTGCGTTTGGACAGGACGACAAGGCGCTTTTAAGAGAAGCATCCTTTTCGCATTCATATGGCATCAGGAGAAGGTCAAAAGCGTCCCTGCGCAGGATGACCTCATCCAGGCTGTGCAGCTCCGAAACCGTTGGAATGATGCCGCGGTTTGACTGCTTTGCGGCGGATTCCGCAATTTTTCGGTATCGATCCGCTTTTTTTGCAAAATCCTTTTTGTTGCTTTTGGCGACGGAACGCTTCAAAAGAACCGGAGCGACTTCACAGACGCCGGCCTCCACTGATTTCTCCACGATATAAGAAAGCTTATCCCCTTTCGGGAGCCCCTGAAACAGGGTGATTTTTGTTGCAGGCTCCGCCGGGTTTTCATATTTTTTGATCAGATAGGCTTCCAAACAGTCTTTGGAAACGGATTTCACGGTAGCGTCATAGTCAAAGGCATCGCCATCGCACAAAATCAGCCCGTCTCCTTCTTTGATCCTAAGAACCTTGATAAGATGTCTGGCATTTTCCCCGTCCAGCGTGACAATCCCGTCCCGGACTGTGCCGGGGTCAAAAAAGAATTTCGGCATATTCCGGTTCTCCTTATATCATGCTTATGTAACAGAATTCCTCATTCCTGCCGAAGCGGTGCGGCGATCATTGCTTTTTCAGAAGGAAACAAGCCCAGCCGCCGTCCGTCTTTTCGTTTTCTATGGCAAATCCGCTCTGCAGAGCTGCGTCTGCAACCTCCTGCTTGCGCTCCAGAATAATGCCGCTTACCAAAAGCAGCCCGTCCGGCTTCAGAAAGGGCTTGACGCTCCCGAAAAGCTGGATAATAATATCGGCAACAATGTTAGCTATTATTATATCATAAGTACCACCGACTGTGTCAAGTAAATCCCCTTGTTTTACAGAAATTTTTTCCGTCAGTCCGTTTAAGGAGATATTTTCTTTGGAGATTTTCACGCTCAGTTCGTCTATGTCCACCGCATCCACATGCTCTGCGCCGTTTTGTGCCGCACAGATGGAAAGAATACCGCTTCCGGTGCCGACATCCAGCACTCTCATGCCCGGTTTCAGAATCTGCTCAATCTGCTCAATGCACATGCGGGTGGTCTCGTGCGTTCCGGTGCCGAATGCCATGCCGCTGTCCAGAATGATGGTGTTTTCGTTTTCTTTTTTCTCATATTCTTCCCAGGCAGGGACAATGACGGTGTGTTCCCCGATGCGGAACGTGCTGTAATATTTCTTCCAGCCGTTTTCCCAATCCTCGGCTTTCAACGATTCCCAGGAAAGGGAAAATCCTTTTTCCTTTCCTGCTTTTAAGATGGCATCCCGCTCGGCCTCCGTCTCTACATAAACCTTGATATAGGCTTTTGACAAATCGCGGGAGAGCAGACTTTCATCGATATAATCCCATTTGGCGTGCGCCTGGTGATCCAGCATGTCGGTGGGGTCGTCAATATTGAGAGAAAGGATTCCGCAGTCCTGAAAAAACAGCTCGCCTGTTTCCATCTCTTCCGGTGCGATTTCCAACTTAATTTCATACCAATCCATTGTTATTCTCCCTGTCCGAAAAATTCGCGGATGGCATCGCCGAACCGTTTCTTTTTATCATGATTTGCCGGTTCCATCGCCTCCTGGAACTGTTTTAAGAGTTCCTTTTGCTTTGCGTTGAGCTTTTTGGGGATTTCCACATGAATGGTGACATATTGATTGCCCTTGCCCACGCCGCGCAGATAGGGGATTCCTTTGCCCTTCAAAACGAATTTGTCGCCGTTTTGTGTGCCTTCCGGAATGGTCAGCTCGATCTTTCCGTGAATGGTGGGAATCACCATCTTGGCGCCAAGCGCTGCCTCCGGATAGCTGATCGGCACATCCACATAGACATCGCTCCCGATCCGTTTGAAAATTTTATCCGGCAGGATGTTGATGCGGATATACAGGTTTCCGCTGGGTCCGCCGTTTCGTCCGGCTTCCCCCTCGCCGCTTAAGGAAATCTGCTGGCCGTTGTCAATGCCGGCAGGAATGGTCACCTTCAGCGTTTTGCTTTTGCGGTTGACACCGCGCCCCTGACAGGTGGGACAGGGACTTTTGATAATATTTCCTTTTCCGCCGCAATGGGAGCAGGTCTTGACATTGACAAACTGCCCCAAAACGGTTTTCTGTACCACTTTTTCCTGCCCGGTTCCGCCGCAGACGGGACAGGTTTCCACATCCGATTTGCTTTTTGCACCTGTTCCGCCGCACTTTTCACATTTTTCATACTTATGAACGGTGATCTGCTTTTCTACGCCAAATGCCGCTTCCATGAAGGTGATGTCCAGCGATTTTTCAATATCCTGTCCTCTCTGTGGACCGTTTTTCGGGCGACGCCCGCCGCCGAATCCGCCGCCGAAAAAGGACCCGAAAATATCCCCGATGTCCCCGAAATCAAAATCGCCGAACCCGGCACCTCCGCCGAATCCTCCGTTGGGGTCAAAAGCCTGGTGTCCGTAAGTATCATATTTTTGTTTTTTCTGGGGATCCGAAAGCACTTCATAAGCTTCGTTTACTTCTTTGAATTTTGCTTCTGCTTCCTTGTCGCCGGGATTCATATCGGGATGATATTTTTTCGCCATCTTTCGATATGCTTTTTTGATCTCATCGGCGGAAGCACCCTTGCTGATTCCTAGAACCTCATAATAATCTCTTTTATCAGCCATAATGTCAACACCTTTTTCTCATTGATACTCAAAAAGGAAGGGCGCGGAAGCCCCTCCTAAATGATTGATGCATTCTATCTCTTTTATTATATAATAAATGGCTCAGAAATGCACGCATTTTATTGCAATTCTATAAATTATTTCTTGTCGTCATCCACATCGGTGAACTCCGCTTCGTAAGCGCCGTTTGCATCAGGACCCTGCTGTGCGCCGGCTCCGGGCTGTCCGCCCATATTGGGGTCTGTTCCCTGCGCCTGCTGGTACAGCTTCGGTGCCAGTTCATAAATCTTCTTGTTCAGCTCTTCGGTTGCCGCCTTGATGGCTTCGGTGTCGGTGCCGGTCAAGGTCTGTTTCAAAGCATCTATTTTTTCCTGTACGCCTGCTTTGTCTTCAGCGGTTAATTTATCGCCTGCGTCATCGATGGTTTTTTGTGCCTGATAGACCAAAGAGTCCGCGGTGTTTCTCGCTTCCACTTCTTCTTTTTTCTTTTTATCCTCTGCGGCAAACTGCTCTGCTTCCTTCACTGCTTTGTCAATGTCGGAATCAGACAGATTTGTGCTGGAGGTGATGGTGATTTTCT
>CAKRUL010000079.1 GCA_934403665.1 uncultured Clostridia bacterium
GTATACGTCGTCGTCAGGTTGGTGCCGCCTGTCAGCGTATAGTTTTCATTGTCAATTCCTGTAACAGCCGCACTGTACTCTCCCCGATCCTTTGCGGTTAACACACCGGTTACGGTGAGAGAAATGTCATCGCCGGGAACCTTATTGAGAACGGATGGCGTCACCGTCTTATCCGTTCCGTCATATATGAGACTGGCAGGAAGCTCCCATTTGATATTGACCGGCCGCGGTTTCACCGATACTGCAACAAGCTGTTCGAGAAGCACGCCGGAATAATCACAAACATCCGCATCGTTCGGCGTAAATACAACCGCAAAGCCCTCATTGGATACAGTCGGGATCACGGTTGCGTTTTTCCAAGCGAATGTTCCATTACCCGTTCCGCCCAAAAGCACGCAATCGCCCAGCGTATCGCCGTATATCATTTCTTTTGCTGACGGGAACGTTACGGAAAGCGGCGCTCCTTTTTTCACGGTCAGAACGGCGGTCGCTTCGCCGGGAAGATACGCTCCGTTTGCAGCGGTTTGAACCTTTACCTTGATTTTTCCCGCTTTGGTTATGGTGAGTTCTTTGCCCGAAATGGTGCCTGCACCGACATCATTTCCCGTCTGATCCACGATAGAATAGGTTGCCTCTCCGGCATTGGAATCGATTTGGAACATCTTGCTGACGTCATACGTATTTCCGTCATAGGTATGCTCTTGATTCGTTCCGGTAATCGACACGGGCATCACCGTGGCAGGCTCTGTATAGAAATATCTCCAGGCAGTTTTCGCCTGTTTCTGCGTTTCTTCCGTATAATATTCAACAGACGCACTTTCTTCTGTTGCACCCGCTTTCACCAGATACGATTTTCCAGCCGCCGGTTTTAAAGTATATTTGTTGAGCGGTGATATCTTAAGTGTGCTTAATTCCAACTTTGCCGGCGCCTCCATCACGGTGTCGCCATAAATAGCGCCATTTCTGTAACAGAGGTCGTTGGAAACCTTCAATGAGGTGTTGCCAGACATTGCAAGATCAGAATAAACCCCGGTCGTTGCACCGTTTACCGTTACCACTGCTGAATCGCTCATCCGAAGAGTTCCGTTGAAGCAATTGAAGCCCTTGACCGCTCCGTTCAAAATGTTGATATAAACCTCTGCCTGATCGCATATGTTCAGCTCATTTTTAAAAGTGAAGCCTTCTCTTGTGGAGCTTGTATTATCATCAACGGCAATGTTCAATTTCGTATTGCCGGATAGTTTCGAGCTTCTCTGATTGGCACTGATGCCAACCTGTTTGGTGATAATATCAATTTTTGCATTCTTTTCTGTCAGCAATTCTCCGCAGGTGATTGCATTTCGACCTATCGCGGCAGTCTTTTCCCCGTCCACAACATCATACATCTTCAGCTGTGCATTGTCCGTAATGGTTACCCTGCCGGATGCGGTCTGAATGCCGCATTGCGCAGACGGAATCGACAGATCGGCGCTTCCGCTTAATTTGACTTCATTGCCGCTTCCGCTCCATATTGCAAAACCGGATTTGTTCTTAATCGTAAGCGTTCCGCCTGAAATCAACACGCCGTAGCCGGCCAGTGCATATTTTTCCGTATCAATATGAATCACAGGAGAACCGCTTACGGTAAGCGTGGAGCTTCCGCTATTATAAACAGCATGCCCCGAACAACGTTCCACCGTGAAGATGATATTTCCGTCTATTTCAATTGGTTTTTTTGCTGTCATCCAAACAGCATTTTGCACATCTGAGAATGCAAGCGTGCCGGCATTTTCACTCGTGATACGGACAGCGGCACTGCCGGAACGGATTCCTGCCTTTGCCGCAGTCATCGAATTGACGCCGGAAAAGATAAGCGTAGCCTTTCCGCTTCCGGAAAATGTGATGGCATTATCCTGTTGTGTTTCAATCGAAACATCCTGAAACGTCACCGCGGCATCGCCGTTTTTCGTGTCTATAACGATTGTATTCTTTGTCTTCGCCACATCGCTTTTCAGCCCGATGATCACGGGCGTTGCGGTTTTCACCGTCAGCTTACCGCTTGCAAAGCTGTAATCCGTTCCCTCCCTCAAAACGGTGGTTCCGTCCGTCGGAGCGATTGTGAAATCGTCGACCTCACTCACCGCCGCAAACGCTGTAAATGCCGGAAGCATCGTGACTGCTAACGAAAACGTAAGCAACCAAGCAATCCATTTGTTGATGTGTCTTTTTTTGGTCATAAAGCCATTCCTCCTCATTGCCTATAAATGATTATGTAACCGCATGCAGCCATTGTGCTTTTCTTTTGCACAGGCAACATGCTCTCTTTCCCATGATGTTGCAGCCACGCAGACAGCAAAATCCCCCATACTCTTTTTTCCGCAGCCGTCAATGGCACAGGTCGCGCAAAGCGCGATAGGGCAACGCCCAAAGACTTGCACCGCAAGTCTTTCTGTGTATATTATACCATAAGGAAAAATGTTTGCTCGCAAGGACATTTTTCCGCAGCCGTCAATGGCACAGGTCGCGCAAAGCGCGATAGGGCAGCGCCCAAAGACTTGCACCGCAAGTCTTTCTGTGTCCATTATACCACAGATTTCTTTTTTGTCATCCACCAAAAGTATGATATGTTCTTTTTCTTGATGAAGGCTCTCTCTTGAAACATTTCATACCCCCCCTTTCTGCATACGGCGCTTTCATAAAACTCTGCATTTGTAATGTCCTTTTTCATCTCCGATTCCATTTTGCAAGAACCGGGATAAAACTTTTTTTATTTTCTTTCAACTTTCTTTACCATTTTCTGATGATTTGTGGTATAATATACACAGAAAAACTTGTGAAGCTTGGAGTGAAAGAAATGATGGTTTCTTTATTAAAACGCTGGAATAAATGCTTTAAACCTGTTGTGCACCCCTTTAATTTAAATAATGACGGAATCAAAACCTATTCCATGTGGCAATACGAGAAAGGCGAAGACACAATAAAATTTTATCTGGATTACCTCTCTAAGGAGGAAATGTTTCAGGAAAAAGAAATTTTGGACATTGGCTGCGGTGCCGGCGGAAAATCTCTTTATTACGCATCCTGCGGCGCAAAGAAAGTGACCGGTGTGGATATTGTTCCGAAATATGAGCAGGATTCCAGGAAGCTTGCGGAACAGTTGCACCTTCAAGACAAATTTGAATTTTTTCTGGCGGATGCATCCAAGCTTCCGTTTGCGGACAACAGCTTTGATACCATTATCATGAACGACGCAATGGAGCATGTGGCTCAGCCGGAAGCAGTGTTAAAAGAAGTGATGCGTGTTCTGAAAAAAGACGGAAGGGTTTTTATCAATTTTCCGCCTTACAACCATCCTTTCGGCGCACATTTAAGCGATGTGATTTTTATTCCGTGGGTTCACCTGTTTTTCCGTGATGAAACCTTAATCAAAGCATATAAAGAGCTTGTAAAGGATTTGCCCGACGGCGAAGAACGAATCTCTTTCCGCATCTCAATGGATCAAAACGGCAAAGAATACTTTTCCTATATCAACAAAATGACTTTAAAAAGATATAAGAAAATATTGAACAACCTGCAAATTACACCGGTATATTATAAAGAAGTGCCGTTAAGAGGATTCTTAAAGCCAATCGCCAAACTTCCCTTTTTCCGGGAATATTTTGTGAAAATGGCTGTCAGCGTTCTCAAAAAATAGCACCTGTTTGACACAATCAAAAACAGGAGGGGCGTTTCTTCAAAATCTTAATAAATTTAATTGACAAACGAATTGTGAGAAGTTATAATATTTTATATAGCGAAGGCTATATACAGTGATAAAAACCCCTTTATCACTGCATAAAATGAATTCGAAGTCCCCACTGAGTTCATTTTAAGCTTACTCCTTTATGGAAAGACCGCTTTTTAGTGGTCTTTTTGTTTGTAAAAAAGAAATGATACAGGACCATAAACACAGAAAGAGAGGCGTTTCCTCCATGTATTGGACCATTCTTCTGCTTTTCATCTCGAATATTTTTATGACCTTTGCCTGGTATGGTCACTTGAAATTTAAATCCGCTTCTCTTTTGACGGTGATCGTGTGCAGTTGGGGCATTGCTTTCTTTGAGTATATTTTCCAGGTTCCTGCCAATCGGATCGGCTCCGATTATTTTACAACAGCACAGCTGAAAATCATTCAAGAAGTGATCACTCTGATTGTTTTTTCTCTGTTTACCATTCTTTATTTAAAAGAGAAGTTTACATGGAATTATGTATTCGCCTTTCTTTGCATGATTGGCGCTGTATTTTTTGTTTTTAAAGGATAAGGGGGATCAAAAACATGATTGCTTTTATGCAATGGGTTCAAAGTTTTTCCACGCCCGGGTTGGATCAGCTCTTTTTGGGTATCACACATTTGGCAAATGAAATGCTGTTTGTGTTTTTTGTTGTCATCGTATATTGGTGCATCAGCAAAGAAAAGGGTCTTTTGATGGTGTGCACCCTGATTTCCAGCATTTTTATCAACATTGATTTCAAACACATCTGGAAAGAACCGCGTCCGTTTTCTTACAGCGATGTCATCCGGAAGGACTTCAAAACCAGTTACGGTTACTCGTTTCCCAGCGGTCATTCTCAAATGACCTCCTCGTTCTTCACCGCGCTGTGGCTGCAATTTCCGTCCCGAATTCTTGGAATCATCGGAATTATCATGACACTCCTCATCGGATTTTCCCGCATTTATTTGGGGGTACACACGCCTTTGGATGTCTGCTGCGGAATTTTGTTTGGCATTGCTGTTGTGCTTGTCTTTCAGTTTCTCACCAAAAAAATTCTTTTCAGCAAAAGATACAGACTGCTGTATCTTTTGCTGATACCGGGTCTGATCGGAATCTTCCTGACCGATGACCCCGATGTTTTAAAAGCAACATCATTGTTCTTTGGCTTTCTGGCCGGTTTTTCGCTGGAACAGAAATATCTTCATTTTCAGGTCAAAGCAAATTTACCGACACAAATTTTAAAAGTTGTCATCGGCATTCTGATTCTGGCGCTTATTCAGTTCGGACTCAAGTGCATCGGCGATTTCTTATGGCTGAATGTCAGCCGATATTTTCTGACCGGCTTTGCCATGACTTTTCTCTGCCCATATCTGTTTCAACAGCTTACAAAACATACGGGGTCGTAACACCACTACGACCCCTTATGTTTGATCAGATATTCTTCAATCTCTTTTACCGTTGTAACCGGTTCAAATTCGTCGTCCTTGATCTCTATATGAAAAGCTTCTTCAAAAGCCATCATCAAATCGGCATAATCCAGAGAGTCCGCACCCAAATCTTCCTGCAGTCTGGTTTCTTTGGAAATGCGCTCTTGCGGAATATGAAAATGCTCTGCAAGAACCTTTTGTATCTCCTCAAGCATTTCCCTCTCACCTACATTTCTGCAAACATACCGATGGCACGATACTTGTCGTACCGTTCTTGCAAAAGAAGGTCAAGCTCCTTTTCCTTCAGCATAGAAAGCGTAGTTTCAAGATAATGCCTGATGTTTTCGGCTGTTCCCTTCACATTCTTATGTGCGGCGCCGTCTGCCTCCTCAATAATGGCATCACACACGCCAAACGAATACAAATCCTGCGCTGTGATACGCATCATATTGGCAGCTTCCTCTTCACGGGTAGGATCCTTCCAAAGAATGGAGGCAAATCCCCGCGGTGAAATCACCGAGCAGATGGCATTGGAAAGCATTGCAAATGCATCGCAAACACCTAATGCAAGCGCGCCGCCTGATCCTCCTTCTCCCATCACGATGCTGACAATCGGAACTTTCAGAGCAGACATTTCCATCAGGTTTTTCGCAATCGCTTCGCCCTGACCGCGCTGTTCTGCTTCAATTCCGCAGAAAGCGCCCGAAGTATCGATAAAACAGAGCACCGGACGATGAAATTTTTCGGCTTGCTTCATCAAACGAAGTGCCTTGCGGTATCCCTCCGGATGCGGCATGCCAAAATTCGTCTTTTTGTTTTCATTGATATTTTTTCCTTTCAGATGTCCGATCACCGTCACCGTTTGTCCTTCAAACACTCCGATGCCGCCCAGAATCGCTCTGTCGTCTCCGTACAGACGATCCCCGTGCATTTCATAAAACTCATCAAAAATCAAGGGAATATAGTCCTTTAAATTCGGCCGTTCTTTATGACGGATCAGTTGCAGTCTTTCATACGCCGATTTTTGATTTGTCATGCTTCAGACCTCCTTTTCACTGTGATAGCGCAGTAATTTTCCAAGCACGCTCTTCATTGCCTTTCGATGGACAATCATATCGACAAAGCCATGTTCCAGCAAAAATTCCGCACTCTGGAATTCTTCCGGAAGTTTTTGTTTAATCGTTCCCTCAATGACTCTTCTTCCCGCAAAGCCGATCAATGTTTTGGGTTCCGAAATAATAATATCTCCCAAGGAAGCAAAGCTTGCCGTCACGCCGCCCGTTGTTGGGTCGGTCGGAACGGCGATGTATAACAGACCTGCCTCGGAATGTTTTTTCACAGCTGCACTGGTTTTTGCCATCTGCATCAAAGAGATAATTCCCTCCTGCATTCTTGCGCCGCCGGAAGCGGTGAAAATAATAACCGGCAAGC
>CAKRUL010000080.1 GCA_934403665.1 uncultured Clostridia bacterium
CGTTGCCGGTCATCGGGGTTCCGATTCAGTCTGCCTGCTTGGAGGGGATGGACGCACTGCTGGCAATGGTTCAGATGCCAAGCGGCATTCCGGTTGCGACAGTGGCGATCAACGGAGCGAAAAACGCAGCCATTCTGGCATTGCAGATTTTGGCGCGCTCCAATCCGGAGCTCCGGACAGTATTGAAGGAAAAGAAAGAAAGTATGAAACAGGAAGTCATGAAAAAAAATGAAACAATAAAAGCGGAGGTAGAGACGTTATGAGCAATGTAAACAAAAAAGAGTTACTGTATGAGGGAAAGGCAAAAAAAGTTTACCTGACAGACAATGAGGATTACCTGATTGTTGACTACAAAGACGATGCCACTGCGTTTAATGGCTTGAAAAAAGGATCCATCCAGGGAAAGGGAGCCATTAATAACCGTGTTTCCAACCATTTGTTTAAAATGCTGGAGAAGAACGGAGTAGAAACCCACTTGGTGGAAGAGATTTCCGATCGGGAAACCATTGTCAAAAAAGTTTCGATTGTTCCGATTGAAGTGATTGTCAGAAATATTGCGGCAGGCAGTCTTTCCAAACGTCTGGGCTTAGAAGAAGGCACCAAGCTGAAAAAAACCGTTCTGGAATACAGCTATAAAAACGATGAGCTTGGTGACCCTATGATCAATGAATATCACGTCTATGCCATGGAACTGGCGACAGAGGAAGAACTGAATACCATTGCACAAACAGCATTCAAGGTCAATGAATTGCTGAGTGCTTATTTAAAAGACCTGAATATTGAGCTGATCGACTTTAAATTGGAATTCGGAAGATTTAAGGGAAAAATTATTCTGGCAGACGAAATCTCTCCGGATACTTGCCGTTTTTGGGATTCGGTCACCAAGGAAAAGCTGGACAAGGATCGGTTCAGAAGAGATTTGGGACATGTGGAGGATGCTTATCAGGAAATTTTAAAACGTTTAATGGGAGAGTAAGATGGAGAACAAAGACTACGTATTTGCGGAGAACGAGGGGAAACTGAAGGAAGAATGCGGCGTTTTCGGTATTCTTGACAATGACGAGGGACTGGACTGTGCCAGCCTCGCTTATTACGCATTGTTTGCACTGCAGCATCGTGGGCAGGAAAGCTGCGGCATCGCTGTGAATGATAACGGAACCATTGTCTATCACAAAAATCTGGGGCTGGTTCCGGAAGTGTTCAATGAGGTTGTTTTAAACCATTTGAAAGGACAAATGGCAGTCGGTCATGTTCGTTATTCCACAACCGGAAGCAATCTGCGTGAAAATGCACAGCCCTTGGTTACGAAATATATCAAGGGAACGCTGACGATAGCTCACAACGGCAATCTGGTCAATGCGGCTCGTTTGAGAAGAGAACTGGAACAGACCGGTTCTGTGTTTCAGGGAACCAACGATTCCGAAGTGATGGCTTGCCTGATTGCAAAAGAGCGCATCAACACCCATTCGGTGGAAGAAGCGGTCGAAAGAATGATGGAGAAGCTGATCGGCGCTTATTCGCTGGTGATCATGTCTCCTTCCAAAATGATTGCCGTGAGAGATCCGAATGGTTTTCGGCCTCTTTCCATCGGAAAATTGGGAAATTCTTATGTGCTGGCATCGGAAACCGTTGCCTTTGACGCAATCGGAGCAGAATTTGTGCGGGACGTTCTTCCCGGTGAAATTGTGGTAATCACAAAACAGGGACTTCGTTCGATTCCTCCGAAAAAGAAATGTGTCTCCAGCCTTTGTATTTTCGAGCATATTTATTTTGCACGCCCCGACAGCATCATTGAGGGAGCAAGCGTATACAATGCGCGGAAATGTGCCGGCAGATTTCTGGCGCAGGAGCACCCTGTGGAGGCAGATGTAGTCATTGCCGTGCCGGATTCCGGAATTGCTGCGGCAATCGGTTATGCAGAGGAGTCCAGGATTCCTTATGACATTGGTTTGATGAAAAACCGTTATATCGGCAGAACCTTTATTCAGCCGACCCAGGCCATGCGTGAGACTGCGGTGCGGATTAAATTAAATGCCCTTTCCGCGATTGTGAAAGGCAAACGGGTTGTGATGGTAGACGATTCGATTGTCCGGGGCACAACCTCCAAGCGCATTATCCAGCTTTTGCGGGATGCCGGCGCAAAAGAAGTCCATATGCGTGTCAGTTCTCCGCCTTTCCTGTACCCTTGCTATTTCGGAACCGATATTCCCAACCGTGACTCTTTGGTTGCAGTCGGGCGTACAGTGGAACAAATCGGTGAATTGATCGGAGTGGACAGCCTCGGTTTTCTGAGTGTTGACAATATGATGAAGATCGCCGATGGCTCCAAGTGCGGATTCTGCAATGCCTGTTTTACCGGAGAATATCCTGTTCCGGTGGAGGAAGCGAGAAAAGAAAATGAATCCGACCATCAGGAGAGAAAATTTATCAAAGTGCTTGGAGAAGAATAACAGAGGCATTTGCAGACCTTTGTTCAGAAAAATTTAGCCGCTTTGCGGCAGATAGGATGAAACGTTATGAATAAAGCATATACAGAAGCCGGCGTGAATGTGCACGCAGGCTACGAGGCGGTCAAACTGATGTCGAAACATGTGAAAAAGACTTTTACGGATGGAGTTATGACTGATATCGGCGGTTTCGGCGGATTATTTGAATTGAAAAATTATAAAAATCCGGTTCTGGTTTCGGGAACGGACGGAGTAGGCACAAAGCTGAAACTGGCATTTCTGCTGGAGAATCACAAGACAATCGGTCAGGATTGTGTCGCTATGTGCGCCAATGATATTGCTTGCTGCGGTGCAAAACCGTTGTTTTTCTTAGATTATCTGGCAGTTGGCAAGAATGAGCCTCAAAAGGTTGCAGAGATTGTCTCCGGCGTATGTGACGGATGTATACAGGCCGGATGTGCTTTGATCGGCGGTGAAACGGCGGAGATGCCCGGCTTTTATCCGGTGGATGAGTATGACTTGGCCGGATTTTGCGTTGGTGCGGTGGAAAAGGATCAGATCATAGACACTGCCTCTATCAAGCCGGGTGATAAACTGATTGGAATCGCTTCCAGCGGGGTACATTCCAATGGGTATTCTCTGGTCAGAAAGGTTTTTCATATCAATGACAATGATGTGGAAGGCACCAAAAAGCGTTTGAACGAATACAGCGAGAAACTTGGAATGACCATTGGCGAAGCTTTGCTCACTCCGACCAAAATCTATGTGAAACTGATCCTGTCTTTGCTGGAAAAATGTAAACTGAAAGGAATTGCGCACATTACGGGGGGCGGTTTCTATGAGAATATTCCGAGAATGTTCGGAGAAGGACTCCGCGCGAAGATCGACATTCATTCCTTTGAAATTCTTCCGATTTTTGAACTGATTCAGGAGACGGGCGGAATTACGACAAAGGATATGTTTAACACCTTTAATATGGGTATCGGTCTTGTAATCGCAGTTGATGCACAGGATGCCCGGGAAGTGGTCAAAGAAGCGGAAGCCTTGGGAGAAAAGGCGTGGGTGATTGGCGAAGTGACTGCCGGTGAAAACGGGGTGGATTTATAAATGAAACGGATTGCGGTGCTGGTATCCGGCGGCGGAACCAATTTACAGGCAATCATTGATGCCATACAAAACGGAGGCATTACAAACGGGAAAATTGTTAAGGTGATCGCCAGCAAAGAGGGGGTTTATGCTCTGAAACGTGCGGAGAAGCACGGAATTGCTGCGACAGTGATTTCCAGAAAACAGTTTGACAGTGTGGAGGCATATGACCGTGCGATGACGGAGGAACTGCAAAAAGACAGAGTGGATTTGATCGTTCTTGCCGGATTTCTCTCTATTTTGGGGGAGCAGGTCATACAGGCTTTTCCGAATCGGATTCTCAATATTCATCCGGCTTTGATTCCTTCTTTCTGCGGACCGGGATTTTATGGTTTGCATGTACATAAGGCTGCTTTGGAAAAAGGAGTTAAGGTGACCGGAGCAACCGTGCACTTTGTGAATGAAATTGTGGATGGAGGAGCCATTCTCCTGCAAAAAGCGGTGGACGTGCAGGAGGGGGATACTCCTGACATTTTGCAGAAACGTGTCATGGAACAGGCGGAGTGGCATATTCTGCCGCAAGCGCTTGATCTGTTTTGCAACGATCGTATTGTCATCAATGAAAATCATGTTTCGATAAAAAAGATAACGGAGGGTCATGAAATGAAAAAAAGAGCGTTAATCAGCGTGTCAGACAAGGCTGGCGTAGTTGATTTTGCGAAAAATTTGGAAGCGATGGGGTTTGAAATCGTCTCAACCGGCGGAACGGCAAAAGCATTGTCGGAGGCAGGGGTTGCCGTCATTAATGTCTCGGATATCACCGGTTTCCCGGAATGTTTGGATGGAAGGGTCAAAACACTTCACCCGAAAATTCATGCGGGCATTCTTGCGATGAGAAGCAATCCGGAACATATGAAAACATTGGAGGAGTTAGAGGTAAACACCATTGATGTGGTAGCAATCAACCTCTATCCCTTCAAGGCAACCATTCGCAAGGAAAACGTATCGATGGAGGAATGCATTGAAAACATCGATATCGGCGGGCCGACGATGATTCGTGCGGCGGCTAAAAACTGGCAGGATGTTGCTGTGATCGTGGATCCTTCGGATTATGACCGGGTGGTAAACGAATTAAAAGCAGACGGCTGTGTGTCCAGAACCACCAAGCTGGAATTGGCGTTTAAAGTGTTTGAGCATACCAGCGATTACGATACCATGATTGCAAATTATCTGAAAAAGAAAGTCGATGTGGAACAGTTCCGCGATACTTTTACGGTAACTTATGAGAAGGTTATGGATTTGCGGTATGGTGAAAATCCGCATCAGAAAGCAGTTTATTACAAGGAAGTGCTCCCGGCGGAGGGCAGTATTGTCAACGCGAAACAGCTTCACGGGAAAGAACTTTCGTTTAATAACATCAATGATACCAACGGTGCCTTGCAGCTGTTAAAAGAGTTCCGTGAGCCAACGGTGGTAGCGGTGAAGCATGCCAATCCGTGCGGCGTGGGAGTGGGCGAGACCATTTTTGAGGCCTATCAGAAAGCATATGAAGCGGACCCGGTTTCTATTTTTGGCGGAATCGTGGCGGCAAACCGTGAGATTGACGAAAAGACGGCAGAGGAAATCAACAAAATTTTCATAGAGATTGTCATTGCTCCTTCGTTCAGCGAAAAAGCTTTTCAGATTCTTTCTCAGAAGAAGAACATTCGTCTCTTAACCCTGGAAAACATTCTTTCAGTGGAGGAGAATGGCATAGAATTCAAAAAAGTATCCGGCGGACTGCTGGTACAGAATATTGACAACGAACTGATGCATGAGGCAGATCTGGAATGCGTCACAGAAGAAAAACCCACCAAGGAACAGATGGAGCAGCTGAAATTTGCATGGAAGGTTGTCAAACACACCAAATCCAACGCCATTGTTCTGGCGAAGGACAATGCTACCATCGGTGTGGGACCAGGTCAGACAAACCGCATTACTGCTTTGGAGCTGGCAATCAAATATGCTGCCGGCAAGACGGAGGGGTCTGTGATGGCTTCCGATGCATTCTTCCCGTTCTCGGATTGCGTGGAAGCTGCACACAAGGCAGGAATTAAAGCAATCATTCAGCCGGGCGGGTCCATCCGCGATCAGGAATCGATTGATGCCTGTAACCGATACGGGATCGCAATGGTATTTACCAAAATGCGTCATTTTAAACATTAATACCAAAAGCAACGGAGGTGTCCTATGAAAATTTTAGTGGTTGGCGGCGGCGGACGGGAACACGCCATTGTGAAAAAAATTGCAGAAAGCCCGAAAGCAGATCAAATCTATTGCGCTCCCGGCAATGCCGGAATCGGCGAATTGGCAGAGCTTGTGGATATCAAAGCGACGGACATAGAAGGACAGCTGAAATTTGCGAAGGAGCATCAAATTGACCTGACGGTTGTGGCACCGGACGATCCATTGGTTTTGGGAATGGTGGACGCATTCACAGAAGCAGGTCTCCGTGTCTTCGGCCCGAATAAAGAAGCGGCGCAGATGGAGGGCAGTAAGGTTTTTGCCAAGGAATTGATGAAAAAATATCATATTCCCACAGCAAAATACGAAGTGTTTACTGACTATGAGAATGCACTTGCTTACATTAAGAGTCAGAACAGCTATCCTGCTGTCATCAAGGCAGAGGGATTGGCTCTTGGAAAGGGCGTTATCATCGCTCAAAATGAGCAGGAAGCAGAAGAAGGCTTAAAAGAAATTATGCTGGACAAGGTGTTCGGGCAGTCCGGAAACCGTGTGGTGATTGAGGAATTTCTGACAGGACCGGAGATTTCCGTTTTGGCTTTCTGTGACGGAAAAACGGTGAAACCCATGGTTTCCGCACAGGATCACAAACGGGCGTATGACCAGGATAAGGGGCCGAATACCGGCGGCATGGGGACTTTTTCTCCCAGCCGTATTTATGATGAAAAAATGGCGGAAGAATGTATGAACAATATTTTCTTGCCGACGATAAACGCATTGCGCAGCGAGGGCATTACCTACAAAGGCGTTCTG
>CAKRUL010000081.1 GCA_934403665.1 uncultured Clostridia bacterium
GTGAAAACTTATACCAATCACAACGGCGGAATCCTTGGGGGGATCACAAACGGAATGCCGGTGAATGTGAAGGTCTGCATGAAGCCAACCCCTTCCATATACCGGGAACAACGCACCGTGAATCTGAAAACCGGAAAGGATGATAAACTTACGATTGAGGGGCGCCACGATCCGTGTATTCTGCCGCGAGCCGTTCCCGTGATCGAATGTGTGACGGCAATCGGCATGTTGGACGATCTATTATAAGAATATCTGTAAGAGGCAGGAGAATAACGGTATGCGAAATTTAGAAGAAATCCGTCCGGAAATTGACCGGGTGGACCGACAACTTAAGGAACTTTTTTTAGAGCGAATGCGTTTAGTAAATGAGGTCTGCATTTATAAAAAGGAACATGGTCTCCCGGTGAAAAATCAAGATCGGGAAAACAACCTGATTGCAGAGAAATTACAGAATCTTTCTTCTTTTGCGGAAGAAACCGAATCTTTCTTCCGCAATATGATAGAGATCAGCTGTGATTATCAGGAAAAAAGAATCAGCAAAAAAAGAAACCGAATTCCCTCTTTTTCCCATGTTTCCCGTGAAACCTTTTTCGCTGAGACCAAAACGGCATGTTATCAGGGTATTCCGGGAAGTTATTCCCATGAGGTGTGTACACGGCTGTTCCGCAATGCTGAGCTCTCGCGAACTGATTCCTTTCGGGAAGTTTTTGAGAAGGTTGCGCAGGGGCTCTGTGAGACCGGAGTCGTTCCCCTCGAAAATATCACGGCCGGAGCCGTCACGGAAGTTTATGAGGCGCTCAAGGAAATGGAGCTCTATATAGCGGCAAGCCCCATTTTGCCAATCCGCCATGTTCTGATGGGAACAGGAAACCGCAAGGACGTGAAAACGGTTGTCTCTCATCCGCAAGCGTTGCGCCAATGTGACCATTTTATCCGTTTGAACGGTTTCGAGAAAAAAAACGCTCCCAACACGGCGATTGCCGCCAAGCTTGTCTGTGAAGCATCCCGTTCGGATACTGCGGCAATTGGCTCCAAAGCAGCTGCAGAGCGCTATCACCTGAACATTTTGGAGGAAAACATTGCCGATACCAACAACAATAAAACACGTTTTATTGTAATCACTAAAAAACCTCTTTTTCTCACAGATGCCGATACCATTTCCATGATTTTTTCCATTCCTCATCAGGTTGGTTCGCTTGCCCGTGTGTTGCAACACTTTGCCCGCCGCGGACTCAATATGACTATGATCGAATCCATGCCTCTGAAAAAGGGAAAATGGGAATATCTTTTTTACGTTGATGTGAAAGGAAATGTGCAGGATTTAAAAGATTCTCTGGAATCCATGGGATATTTGTTTGACTATTTTAAAATTACGGGAAATTATCAAACGATTGAGCTATAATTGGAAAGAAGGACAGATATGAAATACGGTTTATTGGGTTATCCCTTGGGGCACAGTCTTTCTGCGGAAATTCACCGGATGCTGTTTTCTCTCGCCGGAAACCCGGAGAATCAATATGATTTGTATGCAAAAGAAACAGCGGAGGATTTTTCGGATGCCCTCTCTCTGGATGGCTTTAATGTAACCATTCCTTACAAAACAACCATTATCCGCCATCTCTCTCAAGCCGACGAAAAAGTAGCTCTTTATCACGCCTGCAACACCGTGGTGCGGCAGGGAAGACGTCTGTATGGTTACAACACCGATGTGAACGGGTTTTGGGAAACGCTTCATTTCCATCATCAGAATCTGAAAGGGAAAAAGGTTTTGGTGACGGGTTTTGGAGGGGTTTCCAAAATGATGGTTACCGAAAGTATTTTAAACGGTGCAGAGGTCAGTGTTCTTCTGCGCAATCCGGAAAAAACAGCGAATACTCAAAAAGAAATCCGAGAAATTACCGGACAAACGATTCCGGTCCTCACAGAACCGGAAGAAAATTATGAAATCCTATTACAGGGAACCCCCGCCGGAATGCATCCCAAGCCCATCGCATCTCCGGTTTCGCTATACTCCCTGAGAAATATCAGCTTTGCATTTGATACCATTTACAATCCGGTTTCCACCGTTTTGACCAACGCAGTGAACTTCTCCGGCGGAACCGGAGTGAACGGGCTTTGCATGTTAGTTTATCAGGCGGCATGCGCACAAAAATATTTCTATGGCGCCGCCTTTTCCACAGAACAATTGCAACTGGTGGAACGCACTGTGAAAAAGCAATTAAAGCCCTTCTCCTTTCCCAAGAATATTATTTTAATCGGTCCGCCCGGATCCGGAAAATCCTCTCTAATGGAGGGAATCGGAACAATATTTCAACTCTCCTCCGTGGATTTGGATGCGGAAATAGAACGAAAAGCCGGAATGGAGATCAAGCAGATTTTTTCCGCAAAAGGGGAGAAATATTTCCGAAAACTGGAGGAAGAAACCGCTCTCTCTTTGTGCGCTGAAACAGGAAAGGTGATCAGTACAGGCGGAGGCATTGTGGAAACCGCTTCCTGCATGCAAAAAATCTTTGAAAATCCAAAAAACCTGATTATCTCCCTGATGCCTTCCAAAGAGATTTTGTTATCCCGTCTTTCGGGAGATACAAAGCGTCCGCTTCTTGCAGGAGACACAGAAGCAAAACTGACAGAGCTTTTGCAAAGGAGAATGTCTCTTTATCAAAACTATGCACACATTTCCGATGAGATTGCCGAGGAAATTCCTGTGAAAAATCACGTCTTAAAAATTTGTGACAGCATTCTGGCATATGAAAAAAATAAGCTCATATAAAAGGAGAAAAAATGAAAAAAGCATTATTCTTTGACTGGGACGGAACGCTTTCCTTCGACGGAAATCACGTGTCTCCGGAAACCAGGAACACAATCCGCAAACTGCGGCAAAAAGGGCACTTGGCCTTTTTATGCACCGGACGATCCTATGGCTTCATCCCGAAGGAAGCTTTTGCACTGGATTTTGACGGCATCATCTGCGGAGCCGGTTCTCATATTGTCATCGGCGGGAAAACCCTTTTTCGTCGTTCCATTCCGGAGGATGTCACAAGAAAAATTTTTCTTCACTTTCTTGAGGACGGTCAAAGCTGTGTTCTGGAAGGGGAAGATGCCATGTTTGTGATCAATGGGGAAGCCCCCTTCGGCACACAGTGGCCAATTCTGAAAGAGCCGGCAGACTTTGACCGCTTGGCAGCAGGGCATCCGATTACCAAGCTGACGCTTTACGAAACGCCAAGCGAAGCATCTAAGCGTCTTTTAAGCAAATATTTTTCTCTGATTGTCCATTCTGTTTATCAGGAAGCCGTTCTGCTTGGCTGCAATAAGGCTACCGGTATCGAAAAAGTGTTGAACGCCTTCCATCTGACCCGGAAAGACAGTGTAAGCTTTGGAGACAGTCCCAATGATTTGGATATGCTTCGCTATACAGCACAGAGTATTGTGATGGGAAATGCGCCCGATAACATCAAAAAAGAAGCAGATTATATCACCGCTTCCGCCGAGGAAAACGGTGTCGCGCAGGCGCTGGAAACTTATTTTTTATAAAGAGCGTAAAAAAAGCAATCGTCCCAATCAAATGGGATGATTGCTTTTCTTTTATTCCTGTTTCCCTTCAAAAGGGAAACCGGACACATTTTGCAGGTTTCTGTGCTGTTAAGCGGTTTCTATTGTTATTATTTCATATTCTCTTGTTCCGACTCCAAGTCCTTCCGCCGCTTCAATGGTGTGCACGCCGTTTCTCGATTCAATCCGTTCGATCAGATGTTCTTTGCCCGGATCATCGGACTGATAGACAAGATCCAGACAAGCCTGATCCAATGCGACCGGATCCAGAGAAGCGAGAATCCCAATATCCGCAATAGCAGGATCCTCCGCTACGGCACAGCAATCGCAGTCCACCGACAGATTGCACATAACATTGATAAATGCCATTTTCCCCTGAAAGAAAGTGACAATAGATTTCGCCGCATCCGCCATAGACTCCAGAAAAGAATCATGATCCGCCGTCCACAGTTTTTCCGGGTCCCCCACTCCGTGAATATATGCTTTTCCATGAGAAGAGGCAATCCCGATAGAAATGTTTTTCAGCGCACCGCCATAGCCTCCCATAGGATGTCCTTTAAAATGGGAGAGAACCAGCATCGAATCGTAATTTTTCAAATGACTTCCGACGTAATTGACCGGAAGCTGTTTTCCGTTTTCCACCGGAAGAGAAATCTCTCCCTCTTCATCCATAATATCCACAGAAGCAATATCGGTCCATCCATGTGCTTTCATCGTTTTCCAATGCTCTTCAGTGGTATTTCGTTTTCCTGCATATGCCGTATTGCATTCCACAATTGTCCCGTTGACAAGAGACACCATAGGAGCAAAAAAGGCGGGACGTATAAAATTCTGATTTCCCACTTCGCCTGAATGCACTTTTACTGCAACGTTTCCCGGAAGAGAGATTCCAAGTGTTTGATAAAGTTTTATGACCGCCTCCGGAGTAACCTTATTCATAAAATATACTTTTGCTTTTTCCATATCCATCTTCCTTTCTTTCGTATTATGAACGTTTTTTCCCATTTATTTTGTTGTCAAAGAAACATAGAAAGAATCACCGTGATGATGCCGGAAACAGCGATTGCAATTCCGCTCATTGCCCCCTCTGTTTCCCCGATTTGAATCGCTTTTGAGGTGCCGACCGCATGTGAGCTTGCTCCAATTGCAACCCCTGCCGCTACCGAATCGTCTATTTTAAGCAGTCGGATCAGCGTTGGTGCCAGCATCGCCCCCAAAATTCCGGTTACAATAACTGCCGCTATAGTAATCGGAACAATTCCTCCCAAACTCTTGCTGATCTCCATCGCGATAGGCGTCGTTACCGATTTCGGAAGCATCGATGCTGTAAGCTTTTCGTCCAAACCAAAGACCTTGCACAAAAGAAAAGCGCTTCCTATGGACACAATTGCTCCGGCAAGGCAACCGGCTATGATGGGGAAAAGATTTTTTTTCAGGATTTCCAGCTGACTGTAAACCGAAATCGCCAATACCGCAGTCGCCGGGCCAAGAAACAGCGAAATGATGTTACCTCCCTGCTGATACGACTCGATGGGAATCTGAAACACATTTAAAATCAAAAGAATCAGTGCAATCGCAATAAGCAGGGGATTTGCAAGCGGTGTTTTCCATTTCCAGTTTAATTGCACCCCCATCTCATAAGCAAAGATGGAAAGCACAATTCCAAAAAGAGGAGAATTGGTAAGCTCCACTTTATTTTTCCCCCTTTCGCCGTTTCGCATTCTGGAGGCGTATGACGCCCTTCACTGTAAAAGCAGTTACCGTGAAGGTGACAATCGTTGTCAAAAAACAAACTGCAAGCAACGGCAAAATATTGTCTTTCAGTGCATTGTAATCAGACATAATCCCAACCCCGGCAGGGATGAAGAAAAACGCCATATTCTGAAGCAGAAAATCGCTTTTCTGATTGATATGCTCCTGTTTCACGAGCCCCAAGCACAGAAAAACAAACAGCACCAGCATACTGATGACGCTGGCGGGAAAAGGAAAGGGGAGAAGCATTTCCAAACCTTCCACCAAAAAACAAATTCCCAAAACCATGCCGATTTGTAAAATTATTTTCATAGTTTCAACCTTTTTAAATATAGAGAATGAACTGTGCCAGCAATTTCGCTTTTTCTCTGCAAAAACCCATTCTTGAAATAAAAAGGGATGTAAAAAATATTTTTACACCCCTCGCCTTTATTCTTAAACCGTCAAAATTTCCTTTTCTTTCGCAGCAAGCAGTGTGTCTACCTCTTTGACATACTTATCGGTCGTTTTCTGTACTTTCCCTTCTGCGTCTTTCAAATCATCTTCGGTGATTTCGCTCTTCTTTTTCATGTCCTTCAGCTTATCCACACCGTCGCGGCGGATATTCCGAATCGATACTCTGGCATTTTCCGCAATTTTGTGAATATCTTTCACCAGTTCCTTGCGGCGTTCCTCTGTCAAAGCGGGAATGGAAAGACGAATGCATTTTCCGTCATTATTTGGATTGATTCCGATATCCGCTTTTTGAATCGCCTTTTCCACATCGCCCAAGATACTGGCATCCCAAGGCTGTATCAATATTGTTCTCGCATCGGGAATAGAAATGTTGCCCACCTGCGCAATCGGAGTAGCCGTTCCGTAATAATCCACGGTCACCTTGTCTAAAATGGCAGGGTTTGCACGCCCTGCACGAACCGCAGCAAAATCTTTTGCTAAAATGTCAACAGTTTTACCCATTTTCAATTCAACATCTTTTAAAATTTCTTGCATTTGATACCCTCCTGTTTTTTCTCAGTTTATCTTTCTTTTTATCTTTTTCATTCATTTCCCACAAAAGTTCCGAGTGTTTCTCCATTTACCACCCGAACGATGTTTTCCGGATGATCCAAACCAAACACCTCGATGGGAATTTCATTGTCCATGCAAAGAGAAATTGCGGTGGAATCCATTACTTTCAAGCCCTTGTTCAGCACGTCTATATAGCGGATCGAATCATATTTTACGGCATCTTTATTGAGATTCG
>CAKRUL010000082.1 GCA_934403665.1 uncultured Clostridia bacterium
GGAAAGAGCTGCGGATGCAAAGCGCCGCAGCGAATTGAAAAAACTGGAGCAGGCTATCGCAGAATACGAACAGGAAATTACAGAATTGGAATCGGCAATCTCCGAGGAAGAAACCGCTTCGGACTATGCATTGTTGACGGAAAAATGCAGTCGGATGGATCAATGCAAAACAGCATTAAATCAATTGTATGAGGAATGGATGGCGCTGCAGCAATGAGTTCGAAACAGAACGGTTGCTTTGTTGCGCCGGAAAGATTTTTCTGCACCCTGTCAATTTTGCAGGATGGCACCGAAAAACGAGGGGGACACATCAGGGAAATTTTCAAATTTTTCATAGAAAAAAGATAGTTTTTTTGTGCTTGATATGCTATAATGAGTTCAAGTGAAAACGAAAGAACAGGATGCTAAGAAAGCAGGTTGGCTGGCATCCCTTTCAATGAATCAGAAAATGAATCGCAGGAATGCGGATCAGATGGAGTGAATGATATGGAAAAACAAATTCTTGAAATTCTTGCCGAAAACGGGAAATTGACCGCGGAAGAGATTTCGGTTATGCTGGGCGTTTCGGAAGCTGAGGTGTCCGAAAAAATAGCAGAATTGGAAAACCACAAAGTCATCTTTGGATATAAGGCTTTAATCGATTGGGAGAAAGTGGACAAAGAAAGTGTGAGCTCGCTGATTGAGTTGAAGGTCACTCCGCAGATGGGGGAAGGCTTTGATCAGATTGCCAGCCGTATTATCACGGAGTATCCGGAGGTTTATTCCGTCTCTTTGATATCCGGCGGGTATGATATTTTAGTGGAATTGGAAGGAAAATCTATGAAGGAGGTAGCCCTTTTCGTTGCCCGAAAAATTGCGCCGATGGACTGTGTCCTGTCCACCGCCACCCATTTTGTTTTGAAAAGCTATAAAAAAGACGGTGTGGTGCTGGCCAGCAAACCGGAAGACGAAAGAAGGGTGATTTCTCTGTGAAAAAACAATTTGACCCAAATGATTTTCTGACAAAAACAGCGCGGGAGATTCCTCCCTCCGGAATCCGGAAATTTTTTGATTTGGCTGCGGAAATGGAAGATGCTATTTCTCTTGGAGTCGGGGAGCCGGATTTTGTGACTCCTTGGCATATCCGTCAGGCGGGTATAGAATCTTTAAAAAAAGGACATACTTATTACACCTCAAATTGGGGACTTTTGGAACTGAGAGAAGAAATCAGCCGTTATATGGATCGGAAACGCGGGGTGCATTATCGCCCTTCTGATGAAATTCTGGTAACGGTTGGCGGCAGTGAAGCTTTGGATTTGGCGATTCGTGCCATCATTTCTCCCGGAGATGAGGTCTTAATTCCGGAGCCTTGTTTTGTTTGCTATAAACCGTGTGTCACTCTTTGCGGAGGGGTTCCGGTTACTATCGAAACCAAGATGGAGGATCAGTTTAAGCTGACGCCGGAATTGCTTCTTAAGAGCATTACCCCGAAAACAAAGCTTTTGGTTTTAACCTATCCGAACAACCCGACCGGAGCGGTTATGACAAAGGAGGATTTGGAACGCATTGTTCCGATTATTGAAGAGCATAACCTGATGGTGATATCTGATGAAATTTACGGGGAGCTGACCTACAGCGGGGAGCACACCTCTATCACGCAGTTTGAAAGCATGAGGGACAGAACCATTTTAATCAATGGCTTTTCCAAGTCATATGCTATGACCGGATGGCGCCTTGGGTTCGCCTGTGCGCACAGAGATATTGTCAGTGTTATGACAAAAATCCATCAGTTTGCGATTATGTCTTCCCCCACAACCAGTCAGTATTCTGCGATAGAAGCGTTAAAAAACGGCGATGAAGATGTCGCCTATATGAAAAAAGAATATAATTACCGCCGGCGTTATCTGGTGGATGCGTTAAATAAGATCGGATTAAATTGCTTTGAGCCGTTCGGTGCCTTTTATGTTTTTCCGTCCATCCGCTCCACAGGAATGACCTCCGCAGATTTTTGCGAGCAGCTTTTAATGCGTGAGAAGGTGGCGGTGATTCCGGGAACCGCCTTTGGAGAATGCGGTGAGGGGCATGTTCGCATCTCTTACGCATATTCTTTGGAGCAATTGAAAAAAGCATTGAAACGAATAGAAGCATTCATCAACAATCTACCGAAAAATGGGAATCAAATTGAGTAGTGTTTATATTTTAAAATGTGAGACTTATGACCAACAGACGGTTGATAAGGCCGTCTTGGAGCTGTTTGAAGCTTTTGGGGGTGTCGGTGCTTTTGTGAAGCCCGGTTCTAAGGTTCTGTTAAAACCGAATCTGATTGCCAGAAGATTGCCGGAAACAATGGCGGTAACGCATGATACGATTGTCAGAGCTGTTGCAAAGCTCGTGCTGGAGGCCGGAGGCATTGTCACCATAGCCGACAGCCCCGGAGGTGTTTATAAGGAAAATTATCTGGAAAAGATATACGAGGCGGCCGGTTTGAAGAAAATTGCGGAGGAATTGCCTGTTCATCTGAATTATGACACCGGTTATCGGGAGGTGATGGTGAACAGCCACGGAACGCAAAAAAGATTTTGCATCATTCGTCCGGTGTTTGAAAATGACGTCATCATCAATCTTCCGAAGCTGAAAACACATGTGATGGCAAACTATACGGGAGCTGTGAAAAACTTATTTGGTACGGTTCCCGGGTTGACCAAAGCGGAATATCATTACAAATATCCGCAAAAGGAAGAGTTCTTTTCAGCGATAACCGATTTGTGTGCCTATATCAAACCGGCATTTCAAATTATGGATGGCATCTGCATGATGGAGGGGGACGGCCCCACGAACGGAACTCCTAAAAAAGCCGGCTTGCTGTTGGCGTCAACCGACCCCTTTGCTTTGGACGAAATTGCGATTCCTTTGATCGGATATCGCCGGGAGGATGTGCTGACTGCGCAAATCGCTTTGGAAAGAGGTTATGTTTCTCCGGAAGAAATCAAAGTATTGGGGCAAGCACCCGAGGAATGTATGGTTCCGGATGTGAAAAAGCCGAATGTTCAATCGACTACATTTGAGAAGTGGATTCCCGGCTTTCTGAACCGAAGAATTGCATCTTTTCTGAACCCGGCGCCAAAAATTATCAAGGAACGCTGTATCCTTTGCAGCAACTGTGTTACGATTTGTCCGCCCCAGGTTCTAAAGCGGGAAAACAGCCGGATTGTGATGACCGACTCAAAAAAATGCATCAAATGCTATTGCTGCCATGAAATGTGTCCGAAGGATGCCATATATATCAGAAAACTGCCGAAATTTTTAAGATAGGATGAGAATAAATTGGGACTGAATGTAGTGTTGGTGGAACCTGAAATTCCGCAGAATACCGGAAATATTGCCAGAACATGTGCGGCAATCGGGGCGGATTTGCACTTGATTGAGCCTTTGGGCTTTTCGATTGAGGATCGGTATTTGAAACGTGCCGGATTGGACTATTGGAGCTTGGTCAATGTTAAGACCTATCAAAATTTAGATGATTTTTTTGAGAAAAATGCAGATGGTGTTTATTTTTATGCCACAACCAAGGCGGACAAAACCTATTGCGAGGTTTCTTATCCGAAGGATTGCTATCTTTTATTCGGAAAAGAGACAAAGGGGTTGCCGGAGGAGCTGCTTCACGACAATATGAAAAATTGCGTGAGAATTCCAATGGTGTCGGACGCACGAAGCCTGAATTTATCCAACTCTGTGGCAATCATTGTTTATGAAGCGATGCGGCAGCATCAGTTTTCCAATCTTTTACAGACCGGGCACCTAACAAAATATTAGGAGGATCTCTCATGGAAAAAATTAAAATTATCACAGACAGCGCTTCTGACGTGCCGGCTGAGGCAATCAAAAAATACAATATTGAGGTATTGCCGTTTACCATTGTATTTCCGGACGGTTCCGAATATCTGGAACAGGTGGATATTACATATGATGAATTTTATGATAAGCTGTCCAAATCAGAGGGCTTGCCGACTACTTCTCAGGTGACAGCCTATCAGTTTGAGGAAAGTCTGAAGCAGTTTGTGGATGAATATGATTCGATTATTATCATCACCATTTCATCTGTGTCGAGCAACACTTATCAAAATGCGATTTCTGTTGTAAAACAGTTTCAGCAGAGCGGCGTGCGGGCCAGATTGGAAGTGGTGGATTCCATGACTTATACGGGAGCATACGGTGTCGTTGTAACGCGTATGGCACAGATGGCATCAGAGGGAAAAACCACAGATGAAATTCTGGAAAAAGGACGGTTTATGCTGGCGCATAACCGTATTTATGCAGTGATTGATGATTTGAAATATCTGAAAAAAAGCGGGCGCATCAAACCGTTGACTTTCACACTGGGATCTCTTCTGGATATCAAACCGATTGTCACCGTAGAGGATGGTCTGGTTGCGCAGTTTGACAAAGTCCGCGGAGTGAAAAAAGCTGCCGGAAGAATCATTGAGCTTGCAAAAAAAGAGACTCCGGATGGCGATGGGATGATTATTCTTGTAGGATATTCCACAGACAACGGAACCTATGATGCATTTTATCAGCGGATGCGGCAGGAATTTCCGAAAGCGGAGTTTGAGGAAGGGCGAATCGGCAGCACCATCGGTGTTCACTGCGGTACAGGGGTTGTTGTTATTTGCCTGATCAAAAAGTGTTAAAACATTAACAAAACTATTGAAATCGCTTGCATTTTGTAGTAAAATATCTTTGGCAAATTTTATGAGAAAGATAAATAAATATATGAGGTGAATCAAATGTTAAACAAAAAAACGATTGAGGACATTGATGTTTCCGGAAAAAAAGTTTTGGTGAGATGTGATTTTAACGTACCGTTGGATGCGGACAAAAACATTACGGATGAAAACAGAATCATCGGTGCACTGCCTACGATCAAATATCTGATCGGGAAGGGTGCGAAAGTCATTCTTTGCAGCCATCTCGGCAGACCGAAGGGTGAATTCAATGAAAAATACAGTCTGAAACCTGTTGCCAAAAGATTATCAGAAGTTTTGGGGCAGGAAGTGAAAATGGCAGACGATGTTATCGGAGAAAGTGCGAAAAAGCTTGCAGCTTCTCTGAAAGACGGCGAAGTGATGCTGTTGGAAAACGTGCGTTTCCATAAAGAAGAAGAGAAAAATGATCCGGCGTTCGCAAAAGAATTGGCTTCCCTGGCTGAAATTTATGTCAATGATGCATTTGGAACAGCGCACAGAGCGCACGCTTCCACAGAGGGAGTTGCAAATTATCTGCCTGCTGTCTGCGGTTATCTGATTAAAAAAGAAATTGAAATCATGGGCAAAGCATTGGCTGATCCGGCAAGACCGTTTGTCACCATTCTCGGCGGCGCGAAAGTTTCCGATAAAATCGGCGTTATCAATAATCTGATTGATAAGGTAGACGCTTTGGTCATCGGGGGCGGTATGGCTTATACCTTCCTGAAAGCAAAAGGCGGAGAGATCGGTCAGTCTATCTGTGAGGACGATAAACTGGATTTGGCGAAAGAACTGTTGAAAAAAGCGGAGGAAAAGGGTGTGAAGATCCTTCTTCCGATTGATAATATCGCCGCGAAAGAGTTTAACAACGATGCGGAATCCATGATTGTTGACGCAGGGAAAATCCCGGCAGGTTATCAGGGATTAGACATCGGACCCAAAACGATTGAATTGTTCAAAGAAACTCTGGAAAAAGCCAAAACCATTATATGGAACGGTCCGATGGGCGTGTTTGAAATGCCGAATTTTGCAAACGGAACCAAAGCAATTGCAGAAATCGTTGCAAACGCCGATGCGGTTACCATCATTGGCGGCGGAGATTCTGCTGCAGCTGTAGAACAGCTCGGATTTGCAGATAAAATGACCCACATCTCCACCGGCGGCGGAGCTTCTCTGGAATTCCTGGAGGGAATCGAACTGCCCGGAATCGCTGCATTAAACGACAAATAAGAACTTTCACATTTGGGCAGGTGCAATACCTGCCCAATCGATTGTTTGCTCTTTTTATGAAAGATACATTGCTCCTGTGAGATCAGACAATCATTTTATATAACAATTCATATTGTGAGAAATTTTGGAGGTACAAGATGAGAAAGAAAATAATTGCCGGAAACTGGAAAATGAATAAAACGCCCAGTGAGACCATTGATTTGATTCGTGAAATCAAAGAAAAAAATCCTTCTGCAGACTGTGACATTGTTGTATGCACTCCCTTTGTTTGTCTGCCGAATGCTGTGGAAACGGCAAAAGGATCCAATATTAAGGTTGGCGCACAGAATCTCTATTTTGAGGAGAAAGGAGCATATACCGGTGAAGTTTCTGCGGATATGCTGAAGGATTTGGACGTCGAATATGTGATTATCGGTCATTCTGAGAGAAGACAGTATTTTAATGAAACGGATGTTACGGTCAATAAAAAGGTCAAAAAGGCATTGGAAAAAGATCTTCTTCCGATTCTTTGTGTAGGAGAAACGTTAACAGACAGAGAGCAGGGCGTTACGGAAGATGTCATCAGAAG
>CAKRUL010000083.1 GCA_934403665.1 uncultured Clostridia bacterium
CTCCCGTTCCTTGCCGATATCTTTCGGAAGATCACGGTTGCAGCTGCGGATCTGAAACGTTTTTTTCAGCAGATCAATGGTGTTTTTCACCGCGAAGGAGCTGACAAAGGGTCCGTAAAACTTCGCATTCTTGTCGTCCATTCTCCGGGTCATCAGAATCTTCGGATAGGCCTCATTGACCGTCAGTTTGA
This sequence comes from uncultured Clostridia bacterium, assembly GCA_934403665.1. The sequence goes on from CAKRUL010000083.1 coordinate 192, forward strand.
TGTAGGGATAAGTTTTGTCATCCTTCAGAAGAATGTTATACTTCGGGCGGTACTTTTTGATGAGATTGCACTCCAGAATCAAAGCCTCCACCTCGGAATCCGTCACAATCCAAGTGAGATCCCGGATATGGCTGACCATCTTGAGCGTTTTATTGTTGTGCGATTTCGATTTCATGAAATACTGGCGCACTCTGTTTTTTAAAATTTTCGCCTTTCCCACATAGATGATGTCATTGTTCTGATTCTTCATCAGATACACGCCGGGCTTCTCCGGCAGCAATTTCAATTTTTCTTTGATTTTATCCATATCGTATCCTTTGAAAAAAAGAGGGTGTAAAAAACATTTTTTACACCCTCTGATGCTTCGTCATTCATCAAAATTGGAATTGATTAAATCCACCAACTGATTCACTGCCTGTTCCTCATCCGGCCCTTCTGCAATCAGTGTGATATTGATTCCTCGGGTAATCCCCAGGGATAAAACCCCCAAAAGACTCTTTGCACTGACACGCCTTTCGTCCTTTTCAATCCAGATCGTTGCTTTAAACTCATTGGCTTTCTGGATAAAAAACGTAGCAGGCCGTGCATGGAGACCAACCTGATTTTGTACAACAACTTCTTTAGAATACATCAATAACCGCTCCTTTTTAAGCGTAATAGTAGCTTATCGTAAGTATAAGAATACTAAATTTTTGCCCAATAGTCAACACTTTTTGTATTTTTTCCAGTTTTTCTTTGATTCCCCCGGTCGCTTTTGCGCAAAAACTCCTCAGAAGGTATTATACCACCATTTTCTTGGTTTCGCAATCTTTTTATCTTCTCTTTTTCAATTCCTCGAAAATATCCTGCCAGGTGAGCCCCTGCTCATAGAGCACGACGCTGACATGATACATCAAGTCCGCCACCTCATAGGTTACCTCTGCCTTGCTTCTGTTTTTTGCGGCGATAATGACCTCGGCGGATTCCTCGCCCACCTTTTTGAGCATTTTATCAATGCCTTTTTCCAGCAGATAGTTGGTGTATGAGCCCTCTTTCGGGTTCTGATCCCGATCGGCAATTACATCATAAACTTCCTCTAAAATAGTCTGTGTTTTTTTGGTTTCCAGCTCTTTCATGTCTGTTTCCTCCACTTCTTTATAAAAGCAGGAATACTGCCCTGTGTGACAGGCAGGTCCTGCCGGATTTGCTTTGATCAATACGGTATCGTTGTCACAATCCAGATACATCTTTTGCACCTTCATGATATTCCCTGAGGTTTCGCCTTTTTTCCACAGTTTCTGCCGGCTTCGGCTGTAAAACCAAGCAACCTTTTCCTTGCAGGTGCGCAGAAAGGCCTCACGGTTCATATAAGCTACCATCAGCACATCGCCGGAATCCGCGTCCTGCACCACCGCAGGGAGCAGCCCGTCCTTTCCGAAATGCAGTTCCATCCTTGTCTCCTCCTATACTCTGACGGGAATCCCCCGCTTTTGTAAATACGTTTTCACCTGCTGTATGGTCAGTTCTCTGTAATGAAACAGAGATGCCGCCAGCACAGCGTCCGCTTTTCCCCGGACAATGCCGTCATAAAAATCCTCCAGCTTGCCGGCACCGCCGGAAGCAATCACGGGAACGGACACTGCCTCGGATATTTTGGCGGTAATCCCGTTGTCATAGCCATTCTTTGTTCCGTCGGCATCCATGGAGGTCAAAAGAATCTCCCCTGCGCCCAATGCCTCCGCCTGTTTTGCCCATTGCAGTGCGTCCATGCCGGTATCCTTCCGTCCGCCATGCACATAAACGGAATAATTTCCGTCCGCTTTCCGCTTCACATCCATCGCCACCACAACGCACTGACTGCCGAATTTCCGGGCGGCGTCACGAATCAATTGCGGATTCTCCACAGCGGAAGAGTTGATGGAAACCTTATCCGCCCCGGCGCGAAGAATGTCTTTGAAATCGTCTGTCGTGCGGATTCCTCCGCCCACCGTGAAGGGGATGAACACCTGGCTTGCCACTGCCTCCACCATATCGATGACAATCTTTCGGGCATCCGAGGATGCCGTGATGTCCAAAAACACCAGCTCGTCCGCTCCCTGACGGTCATATTCCTTGGCGATTTCCACAGGGTCGCCTGCATCCCGCAGCCGGACAAAGTTCACACCCTTGACCACCCTGCCGTTGTGCACATCCAGGCAAGGGATAATTCGTTTTGACAGCATGCTTGTTGTTCCCCCCTATCCGATTCGGATCGCTTCTTTCAAATCCACATTTCCGGTATAGATTGCCTTTCCGACAATCACACCCTTCACACCGGTTTCCTTCAGACGTTTGATATCCTCCAGGCAGGAAACACCGCCGGACGCAATCACATTCATATCAACGGAATGTGCCATCTGTGCCATCTCTTTCAGGTTGGGTCCCTGCAGAGTGCCGTCGGTGGCAATGTCGGTATACACAACGGTTCGCACACCGAGAGCCTCCGCCTCCTGCGCAAATTCCACCGCACGGGAGGTGCTCAGCTTTTCCCAGCCGGAATAGGCGACAAAGCCATCCTTCGCATCAATGCCGACCACAATTTTTTCGCCGAATTCCTCCGCCGCCAACTCCAGAAACTCTTTGTTCTGCACAGCCGCCGTGCCGAGAATCACACGCTGGATCCCGTGAAAAAGATAATCCCTCACCGTCTCTAAAGTGCGGATTCCGCCCCCGGTCTGGACGGGAATCGGCATCTTTTCGGCAATCTCAAAAATGATTTCCTTGTTCTTGCTCTCGCCGTCCCGTGCGCCGTCCAGATCCACCAGATGAATGAATTCCGCCCCTGCCTCTGCAAAGCTTTCGGCAACCTCCAGCGGATTTTCGTGATAGACCGTCTCTTTCGCATAGTCCCCCTTGTAAAGGCGAACGCATTTTCCGTCTTTGATGTCAATTGCAGGATATATAATCATGGTTTGCTCCTTTGTTTCTGATGGGATTGGAAAAACGGGAATTCTGTTCTCTGCGCTTTTCCCTTTGTCCGAAGGTTCCCCTTATTGTTATTTTATAAAATTTTTCAGGATTGTCAAGCCTGTGTCTCCGCTCTTTTCGGGATGGAATTGGGTGAGAAAAATCGAATCCGTTTCCACTGCCGCATCAAACGAAATGCCATATTCACAGGTTGCGGCAACCTCCTCCCGATTTTCCGCTTCCAGATAATAAGAATGCACAAAATAAACGTATGGATTTTTTAAGCCCCTCAGCAGCTTTCCTTCTTTCCGGATGCTCAGGCTGTTCCATCCCATCTGCGGAATTTTCTGCCCCGGCAGATTGGGAAACCGCCGAATCCTTCCCCGAAGAATGCCAAGCCCCGGAACGCCGCCTTCCTCGCTCTGCTCGTAAAACAGCTGCATCCCAAGGCAAATCCCAAGAATCGGGATTTTCTTCTCCACAGCTTCATAGACTGCCTGATCCAGCCCCGTGCTTCGCAAATGCTCCATGGCGTCTCCGAAAGCACCGACTCCGGGAAGAATCAGTTTTTCACTGTTCCGAATCATTTCTCTGTCACCGGTTGCCATGCACTCATAGCCTAAAAAACGCACCGCCTTCTCGACGCTGTTCAAATTTCCGGCACCGTAATCAATAATCGAAATCATCAGGTGGTCTCCTTTCCAAAAACAGCTACGCTCCGTATATTTCTTTCACTCTTTTCATCAGTTCTTCGATACGGCTTCGTTCCATTTTCAGGCTGACCCGATTGACAACAAAACGGGCGCTGATATCACAAATCTCCTCCAGAACGATCAGACCGTTTTCCTCCAGCGTTTTTCCGCTCTCCACAATATCCACAATCACCTCGGACAAACCAACCAGCGGCGCAAGCTCAATCGAACCATGCAGCTTGATAATCTCAATGGTCTGCCCTTTTTTTCGCTCGAAATACTCTTTGGCGATTTTGGGATACTTTGTGGCGACCCGGATATTATTGATATGCTCCAGCTTTCCCTGCATCTCCGGCAAGCCGCAGACACACATTTTACAATTTCCGAAGTTCAAAGTCAAAAGCTCATAGAGACTGCGCCCCTCCTCCAGCAGGGTATCCTTTCCCACGATGCCGATGTCTGCCGCACCGTAATCCACATAGGTCGGCACATCGGACGCTTTCACCAGAATAAACCGAAACTTATTCTTCTCATCGTTGAAAATCAGCTTCCGGGTCTCCCGGGTCATTTCCTCGCACTGCAGTCCGGCTTTGAGAAAGATGTCAATCGCCAGTTTGGAAAGCCGCCCCTTGGCAAGAGCAACCGTTATATATCGCATGAATGTGCCTCCTCCTCTTTGATCAGTTCTTCATAATCGACGAATTCCGATTCCGTTCCGTCAAACATCTCGACCTTGCCGTCCGCCTGCAAAAAGAATGCACAAGGGATTTCCCGTTTGGCAAGATATGTCCGGTCGGAGGCATCCGCTTTTTTCATCACAACGCAATAGCCCTCATGCCGTAGCATGTCCGCCAGATAAATGCCCTCTTTCCGCTGCCCCTCGGCATAAGCAATCAGCACATCCTCATGCACCTTGCCATAATCCTTTTTCTGATAATACAGCACCGACGCCAGCCGGCTGATGGAAATGGCTGCGCCGGTTGCGCTGATTTCCGCTCCGAATTTTCTTGAGAGCTTATCATACCTTCCGCCGCCGCAAATCGGGAACCCAACACCATAGGTGAACCCTTTAAAGGTGATGCCGGTATAGTATTTCAAGCTTTGAACCATCCCCAAATCGATGGAAACATATTTCTCAAAGCCATATTCCGCAAGAATCCCGTACACTTCCTTCAGATTGGCAAGGGCGCTTCTGCTGGTCTGGTTTAAAGGCGCTTCCGCCAGCTGATCCAACAGTTCCTCTCCGCCGGACGTCAGCGTCATCCGACGCAGAATCTCTTTTTTTTCGTCGGACAGCGAAATGGATTCCAAAAGCGCATTCAGACCAAAGGCATCCTTCATATTAATGCAGTCTGCAATCTGATTCGTCTGCTCTTTGGAAAGAGCGGCGTCCTCCAGCAAGCCCTGAAAAAACATCACCTGCCCCATCTCTATGCGAAACTCCTCCAAGCCTGTCGCCAGAAGCGCTTTGATGGTGGTGACGATAATTTCCGCATCCGCTTCGGAGGTCGGATCGTTCAAAAGCTCGATGCCGGACTGGGTGAACTCCCTTTGCCTGCCCCCCTTCTCCACATCCTCATAGCGAAACGCATTGCCCAAATAGGAAACCCGGATGGGAAACCCGTCCCGTTCCAGCTTGGTCGCCGTGATTCTGGAAATCGGAGTGGTCAAATCCGGACGAAGCGTCAAAATGCGCCCCCGCCGGTCGAAAAACCGAAAGCATTTTTCCGGCTCAATCCCGTCCAGCCCTTCAAACACATCATAATATTCATAAGAAGGCGTTTCCACCTCAAAATATCCGCACGCTTCAAAGACATTCATCACATCGCTTTCGACCAACCGCTTGTGACGGCATTCCTCAAAAAGAGTATCCTGCACGCCCTCCGGTGTATGAATGGATAATGTTCGCATCCTAAGCACCCCTCTCATAGTTTATCGTGCTAAAGTTCTAAATCGCTAAACTCATTATATTCCTTTTTCCCCGTTTTGTCAATCCCATTTTGCAGATTGGGAAAAGGATACAAAAAAAGCCCCGGATATTTCCGAAGCTTAAAAAAATATCAAAACAAATTATTCCGATATATAATCGAAAGTTCCTTGTGAATTGGCCTGATAGGTGGTTATACCAGTATCAGGATCAAGGTTATTGTCGCTTAAAAAGTCAGCTAAGCTACCCGTACCCGCTGCAATTGTTTCATTGGAAACGAATTTTTTCATTTCTAATTCAGGCTTTACGTATTTTCTCATTACAACCGCCCTCCTTTACCTTCTTAATAATGTCATCCAAAGTTCTCCCGTTCCAGTTCGTTACTCATATTATAAACAAAAACGATTTATTTGTCAATAGCAATTTTGTAATTTACAAAAATAATCAAAAAAATCCAAAAAAGGCGGCTTTTGAAAGAGTGCTTTTCTTTGACCCGCCGTTGCACACCGCCCTTTTTGGCAAAAAACATCCTGCAAGAATGCTTGATTCCCTGCTCTATTTCTGTTATACTGAAGAGTAAGTTGGCTTGCCCTGTTTTCCGCAGAGCAGTGCCAAAAACGAATTTTTTCGATTTCATCGTGCAGATAGAGACAGACTCGCGGCAGCGAAAGGAGAAAACAGAATGCTTGAACTGAAACAATTGGCATGGGAGCTTCCGGACGGGGAAAAGATCTTAAAACAGATCAATCTCACCTTTCCTTCCGGAAAACTGACGGTCGTAAC
>CAKRUL010000084.1 GCA_934403665.1 uncultured Clostridia bacterium
GCCTGTGCGCTTAGAAACTCTTTTCCGGAAAACATAAAACGGGCATCGTACCGGTATAGTACGATGTCCGTTTTTAACATTTCTATCAAACAAATGACGAGGCAGGAAACGCCTCCGTTATTTTTACTGCTGGTCGTAACGCGCCTGTGCGGCATTCTGAGCTGCTAAGGTCTCGGAAGCACCGTTTGCCTCCATCTGATTCAGGAAGTTTTTCCAAGCCGCATCTCCGGTTTCTCCCGACAGAATATATTTGGAAGCAAACTCTTCGCCCAGTTTTCTGAGTTTCGGGTCATTTTTGGTGACAATTTCTTTTTCCTCAGATGTCAATGTAGGCTCCGGATTTTCCGGCAGATAGCCTCCGCCCGGTTTGTTGTTCATCAGATCCTGTGCTTCCTGGTTTTTCTCAGTATAATTGAAGTAAGAACTCCTTCTGTCATATCTTCTGGTCACACCACTCAGACACATTCCGTATTTTTCTTCCAGATCTTTGATGGTGATATTCTGACTGTCAAACCCGATATAAACCGCATGAGTTTTATCCGCATTCCAGTTGAAGGTGACCCCTTCGATTCCGCAGGTCATCAGCTCTGCTCCGCCATCGCTCAGCAGATAGTCATTTACCTGCATCGCCAGCAAGCTCTTATTCGATTTTTTGAATGACACACTGCCGGATACCGGGGAAAGCGTGATTACTTTTTGGGTCGGTCCTACCGGATTTCCAAAGCGCAGATCGTATTCCGGAACAGTTCCCTTCGCCTGTTCATAGAACATATCCATCCGGTCGATCCAGTCAAAGGTGGTGAATGCCTGTGCACGCTGAGTCATCTTGGAGGTCCATGCCGCCTGTGTGCAGGTCAGGAATTCCGGATCCAGCAATTTTTCATCATACAGCTTTTTGATATAATCCAAAAATTCTTTGAAGGTCGGATCCATGGAAGAATACTTCCAGGTCTTTGCTTCATAATCATAGAACATTCCCGGCCAATTTTGGACGCCCCAGCTTGCAGCCATCTGGTTGAAAAAATTGACTCCGCTTTTGGAAACCATCGGCGTGGAGGACGGATATGCCTGTTTCAGCTTTTTCAAAGCCTGATAATAGCTATCCGGACTATCCCACATCGGAATTCCTTGCTTGTCGAAAATATCTTTCCGATACATCATTCCGTGATTTACATCCCGGTTAATGCCATAGCTCGGGAACAGATAAAGCTTTCCGTCCGAAGCTTTCCAGCCTTTCATAACCTTTTCGGTTTTCAGCTCTGCTGCCCGGTCAATAAACAGATTTTTAAAGTTCGGAAGCTCGTCCACATGCTCCAGAATCGGTTCAAATGCACCCTGCATGCCTAAATCATTGACTTCCTCTGCGGTAAAACCGCCGGCAATCACATCCGGCATATCCGTTTTGGAAGCCACCAGCACTTTCGCCTTTTCTTTTATGGTAGCCAACGGAATTTCTGTCACGGTAATCTTTGCCCCGGTCCTTCTGGAAAGTTCTTTGATGACAACGCTGTCGGTCATCCCGGTGTTGCTTGATTCGGTCATGAAATTGATTTCCGTTCCCTTTTTGTCCAAAGGAAGCTTCAATCCGCCGGCATCCGCCTCGAATTTCTGAATTTCCTCCTCCGTCATGGTCCCGACATCATTTTCTTTTCCGCCGGTACAGCCGGCAAACAGAGATCCCATCATTGTGATGCAGATTCCTGCTGCCAATAGTTTTTTTGCCTTCATCTTGTTTTCCTCCTTTTTCATTTTTGCACGCATCCACTCTGTGAATACGCACATGTTTTTCCCATTCTTTTTTGTTATTTTACACCTTTTCTCAGGAGCATGTCAATCAAATTCGTCGTTTTGCACAAACCATCTGTCTTTTTCATCGTCTTGCATAATTTTGTTTCGTCTTTTTGTCCAGTTTGCCATTCTAAAAATGAAGATTATCCATTGACAAATAAAATTTTACACTTATCACGCGTATCACGCGAGAAAGCTTTCAATCCTATGGATTCCGCAACATTTTGATTAAGATGTCGAAAATTTTTCCTGTGAAAAAACAAATGACAGGTCACGTTTTCCATGACCTGTCTGTTTTTAGCAAAGCGGCTTTTTACATGGTTTTCCGGCTTTTCTGGGATATTGCGGAGGGGTTTCTTTCACCTTTTGAAAAACAAGCAGCACCCGTTCCTGATCAGTTGAGGGAATCTTCCGTTCCAGGGTTTCGGTGAGTTCCATTCCAAGAATCTGCATGGCATGCTTTGCCTCCTCCAATTCACGGAATCCGTCCGGTCCCTTTAAAGCAACAAAATAGCCGTCTTTTTCCACAAAGGGTGTGCAATACTCCATCAGGATATTGAGGGGCGCAACTGCCCTGGCAACACAAAGCTCATATTTTTGGCGATACCGTTCCTCCTGCCCGGCATCCTCCGCACGCATATGAAGCGTTTCTATTTGCTGCAATTGCAATGTTTCAATCACACAGTCCAAAAAATAAAGCCTTTTATACAAAGAATCCAGCAATGTGAACTGCAAATCCGGGCGGATAATTTTTGCCGGAATAGACGGAAAGCCTGCTCCGCACCCAACATCGATGGTTTTCATTCCCTGCCGGATTACCTTTGTTTGAAACAGCAATGCACTGTCCAAATAATGCTTCAGAACGATCTCTTCCGGATCGGTAATAGCAGTTAAATTCATTTTTTGGTTCCATTCCAGAAGCAGCTTTGTAAACTCATCAAACTGTTCTCTCTGCCGCTGACTTAAAACAATTCCGATTTTTTGAAATAATTCATACATAAGCTATGTCCTTACTTTCGATATTTTTGATATTGACGGTTATACAGTGCGATAAGCTCCTCTGCGCCAAGTGCTCTGGCTTTTTCCAGCCATTGATCCCAAGAAGTTTCCTCCCGGTCGCCGCCCAACACATAATTCTCGGCAAATTCCATCGCCGCCGCATTCAAATCATTCATCCATTTTGATACCTGTGCCTTCTGATCCGTTTCAAATCTTACCGCCGGCATTTCCTTTTCCAAGCAGTTTCCGCTTGTAATGATGTCCTGCGCCTCCCGTTCTTTAGGGGAATAGTGAAAATATGCGCTTCTCTGATCCGCTCGACGGTATAAACCGTCGATAAACATGCCGTACCGTTCTTCCAGCTCTTCCGCCGAAAGATTTTTCTCCTGAGGAAATCCAAGGTATTTTACAGAGTTGTCCTTTTCCAGTTGATACGTCTTATTGCGCACGCCAAGGGTCATCAATTCCGCGCCGGAAGGGCTCAGCAGATAATCCAAAAGCTTTAAGGATAAAAGTTTTTTGCTGTTGTTTGTGACCGCCGGACCTCCGCCGATTTTTTCCGGCGCTGCAATTTTTCCGGCAGGCCCGATCGGATAGGCATAGCGCAAATCATAGGTTGGATCGGAGCCTTGAACCTGCTGATAAAAAAGATCCATTTGCCGGATCTCATCAAAGGTGACAAAAGCTCTTTCCGGTTCCCGCATCTTTGCTTCCCAATTGCTTTGCGTGCAGGTTAAAAACTCTTCGTCAAGCAACCCCTCCGCATATAATTTCCGCATAAAATCCAACATCTGTTTCGCCTTCGGGTCGGTTGCGGAATATTGAAAGGTTTGTTGCTCTGCCGAAAAATACACCCCCGGAAATTGAATGCCCCAGCCGGCGGACCAATCGGAAAAAATACCCGTTCCCGTCTTGGAGACATAGGGAGCGGAAGAAGGATAAATCGTTTTCAGCTTCTGCAGAGCCTGATAAAATTCCTCGGTGTTTTTCCAAGCAGGAATTCCGTTTCGGTCAAAAATATCCTTCCGATATAAAAAGCCTTGATTCACCGGTCTTTGAAACTCAAATTTCGGGAAAATATATAAATTGTTGTCTCCGGATGTGTATGTGTTAAAAATGATACTGTTTTCCTCATCATCTACAAAATGCTTTTTCAAGTTGGGAAGCTCATTGATATATTTATTAATCGATACAAAAGTTCCCTGTGCTCCCAGCTGATTGATCTCGTCCATGCCAAAAGAGCTGTTCATAATTTCCGGCATATCATTGCTGTTCAACATGACCTTCGCCTTTTCCTGGATATTGGAAGGAGCCACCTCGATCAGATTAATATCCAATCCGGTTCGTTCAGACAGTTCCCGGATGACCAGCTTGTCTGAAAGATTGGAAAAATCGGAGACGACCAGTATGCTGATTTTGGTATGATTGGTATCCATCGGTAATTTCAAGCCGCCGGTATCCCCATAATTTGTAGTATTGTCCGGAGGAATCAGTGAAATAATGCTGCTTTTTTCCCCACAGGAACCCAGCAGCAAACAAAGAAGAAGCACTGCAAGCACGTTTCTTTTTTTTCTCATCTTTTGTTCCGTCCTCTTGTTCAATCTTTTCAATATTTCCCGGCAGCTGCGCTAAATTCTTTTTTCGTTGCAGTCAGCAGCCTGCGCAATCATCTGATAAATATCCGGAAATTTCTTTTTAAAGTTGATGGGACGAAAGGTGTCCGAATCGACCCATCCATGCAAGGTGACCCCGCGATTCACCGGTGTTTCGGAGCCCTGTTTATATACGGTATATTCAAATTGAATCTTCGCCGCTCCCATGGAACTGATTCTCGTGCAAATGCGCAACTCATCCTCATATTTCACCGGACGGAGATACTTGCAATGCACCTCCAGCACAGGAAGCATCGCTCCCATTTTCTCCAGCCGGCTGTATTGGATTCCCATCTTTTTCATCAATTCTGTGCGTGCAACCTCATACCACACCGGATATACCGAGTGATGTGCAATGCCCATCTGGTCGGTTTCCGCATATCGCACGGTCAGCTTACTTTCACTCATCAATTCTCTCACGCCTTTCTCTGTTCTATCTTATGAAAAGCAAAATGCTCGTCGAACAAACGGCTATTTTATTGTACCATGCTTCACAGATTTGTCAACCGCGCACCCTTTTTTCTGCAAGCGTTTGGATGCCCTCTGCCTTTTGCAGTCACTCACTCTGTAAAACTGCCGAATGCCTCACATAGAATTGCAAAAATGCCAATGGCTTTAACGGGAAGCCATTGGCATTGTTTGCGCTGGATCAGAATTTTATAACAAAAAAGTGAAAGCGGAACCCCATATGGTTTTCAACTTTAACCCTCCAGGACTCTTCCTCCGTCTCCGATCACTGTGATATAAAAACTGGGCGCATAACCGATTCTCTTCTGATAATTTTCCGAAACCGCTGTCTGAAACTTCTCTACAGCATCGTCCCGGACAAGGCTGACCGTACATCCGCCAAAACCGGCACCGGTCATCCTGGAACCCAAAACGCCATCTATCTTCCGCGCTTCTTCCACTAAGGTGTCCAGCTCTGTTCCTGTCACTTCATAGAAATCCCGCAGAGAATCATGCGATGCATTCATCAGTTTGCCGAACGCCGCCAGATCTCCCTGTTTCAGAACGGTTACGGACTGCAAGACTCTGTCATCCTCCATGATAACATGCTCTGCCCTTTTTTGTATCGTACGGTTTGTTATGGCGCTTTTATGCTGTGCAAACATTTCCGCCGTGACGTCAGCCAGACAGGTAATTCCCGGGATTTCCTTCCGAAGCTCCTCCACCGCCTGTTCACATTCTGCTCTTCGTTCGTTGTATTTGGAATCCGCAAGGCTCCTTTTTTTGTTCGTGTTGGAGATCACCAATTTATAGCCATCCATCCGAATCGGAACCAATTCAAAATCCATCGTCTTGCAATTCAGAAAAATAGCGTGGTTGCGTTTTCCCATTGCAGAAGAAAACTGATCCATGATGCCGCATTTCACGCCGATGTATTCATGCTCCATCTGCTGCGAAATTCTCGCCATTTTCGCCATATCCGTCTGTTCGCCGCTTAAAACGGATACCAGCAATGCCGTCACCACCTCAATTGCCGCCGAGGAAGAAAGCCCTCCTCCGTGCGGAATGGTATCGTCATACAAAAGATCACAACCCGAAATGGAATAGCCCTGTTTTTTCATGGTTTCAAAAATACCAAGCTGATAATTGCCCCACAGCAGATTCTGATAACGTTCCAGCTGGCGAATGTCCGCCTCCACTATTTGAGGCAGATCGGTCGCTTTTAGGCGAATCACGTTGTCCTTCCGTTTCCGGTATAAAAGAGTGCTTCCCATGCCAATCGCCGCCGGGAAAACATACCCTCCGTTATAATCCGTGTGCTCCCCGATCAGATTGACCCGTCCCGGAGAAAACAGCACCTTCTCACAGGGGGCTCCGTATTGCTTGAAAAACTCCTGTTTTAACTGTTCGATCATCACCGATTCTCCTTTTTCAAAAACCTTTGGTATGCCGCACGCAGCTCCTCCGCCTTTTCCTCCGGCGCAGTAGGGTTACAGTGCGCCCACACTCCGGTCTCACTTGAAGCATTGTATTTGATCTTATCCCTCGACCGCATCGGCGGGAAAAATTCAATATGAAAATGATAGTATTCCGAGGTATCCGCACTGTTCACGGGAGACTGATGCATGC
>CAKRUL010000085.1 GCA_934403665.1 uncultured Clostridia bacterium
CAGTCCACCCGATCCATCAAAAGCAGAGCCCGGTTCAACACATCCCGTCCGGTCATTTTCTTCCACCCCGCATTTCTTTTAAGCCTTTAATCGTTTCTTTTCCGATTTCAGCGCGAAGCCGTGCAATGATCTTTCCTGAAATACCCTCCTCATTTGCAAAAACAGCCTCGCCCTTTTCGTCGAAATGAACGTATCGGTTCATTGGTTTGCCGTGCATGCGCAAACGCACCATCACGTCAAAATTCTTTTGAAGACATTTGAATTTTATCATGTGCTTCACTCCTTTCCGTTCTGTTTTCTTTCCTGCCTCAAAGCTTTTTCCGCACCGTTCCAAACAGTTTCACTGAAAAAAAGAGCCCCGCGGGAACGCAGAGCCAGTCACCCGATGTTCCCATGTCCTCTGCGCCCTGCGGCAGCTCCTTTCTATGATTGTGTCACATGATTCAGATTACAAAGGGAATCACATCAACCGCAGCGGTTGTTGTAAAAGCGATACATCCCGCATGCTCCCCTTTTCCGATTTTGTAACGCGCACTGTCATACAACGGAATCACAACCGCTTTCCCGGCAGCAACATCAATGGTGTTGTCTCCCAGCGATTTTTTGTATTCCGTACCGGCTTTCAGTGCAATTTTGGCAGCGTTGGTTCCTCCGAGAACCGCCAATCCCATGCTCTGTTCTCGTTTCATAGGGATATAATAGGTGTTCCCCTCTGCCGTTGTAATTTTATCCCCCGTCGCGCCGTTGTCTGCTCCGGCGGCATAAATCAGATTTTTCTTAATATCAGCCATTTCTTTCTCTCCATTCTGCCTTTTCGGCGTTTCATTTGGTATGGTCAGCAAATCCCGTGCGGTATACAGCGTTTAAATGGCGGTTTCCGTGCCCGGAGTGAACTTCGCCACAACGATTTCCGCAGGACGGATAATTCTGCCTCCATATAAACTCAGCCCTTTGACCTTTTTGCCAAAGTTATTCTCCGCACGCACAATTTCCATTTTCTGAATGGTCTGTGCAAAAGCATATGCCTTTTTGGTTCTCAGCACACAGCATTCCGCAGAGCCGTCCTTTGCCAGGTTGTTTGTCAGATAGATTTTCATCTTTCCATACTGCCCCATATAACCCTGCTCAAACAGCTTGTCATTGTCCGTCTGATAAACGATCCCCGCCAGCGTAATTTTGCCGAACATAGAAGGCGATACCTCCAAAACAATTTCCTCGTCCGGCGGAACGTCGCTCTCATACAGCTTGGTATTCATCGATGTCAGCAAAGACAGCACATTTGCGCTGGTCGTGCCGGATGCGTCAATCACCTGTGACGACCCGACCTGCTGCGCAATCTGACGGTATATGTATTTATCCTGCTCCTGTGCAATCACTTTTCCGCCTTTTCCGGCAACCTCCTTCACCGTGTCAAATTCAGATTGCTCCGAATCCACATCGGGAATATAGGTTCCCACATATTTGGACTGTGTGATAACCAGTTTATCATCGGTCATCTGCGCTTTCTCAAAGACCAGATCTTCCCCGGTGTAATCCATCACTTCCGGATCAATCAGCCCCAGAACACGCACAGAATCCCCTTTCTTTTTGATTTTGCCGCTATAACGGTTCATAGAATTCTTGACGGCAACGGCATTTCTCAGCCTGCCCAGATCTGCTTCCTTTAAAACAGCTTCCTGAAAATTTACTTCGTTTATTCCTGCTCCCATGTTTTTTCCTCCTTTTTTTGTGTTGCTTTTCCTTTCTGATGCAAAGAAAAACGCATCAACAACAAAGGGATGTTCATTCAGCGCAGAAACAGAATGTATGGTTTCTGTGCCTCTATCCCCGCTTGCTGTCCCGTTCCAACTCCGACCAAATCGCATCTCTGTATTTGGCATACTCTTTCAAACTCATTTTTCCAATACGATCTGCCCGGGATCGATTCTCCGTTCTTCCTCTCGCCGAACCGGTGGAAAGGCCGCTGTTGCTGGTCTCTTCTTCCCGAATGCGAAGCTTTCGTTCCAGCTCCGCTTTCTCCGCATTGAGCTTCTCATAGCCGGCAGTCATCCGATAAGCCTCTTTCAAGGGAATGCGATACCGGCTGCGATAATAAATAGCCTCATCCGGAATCTCTCCGGAATGTAAATCCGGATTTTCGTCAAGAAGCTCCTGCATTTCCCGGCGAAACCGATTCTCCTCCATAAGACGGTCATTTTCCCGTCTCGCCCGATAAATTTCCTGCGCCTGATCGCTTGTCATATTCGCCTTCTTTGCAATGTGCTCGATTTCATCCTGATGCCGCTGTCTGTCAATACCGTCCAGGTATTCCTCCGGCGATATGCCGTATCGGGCGGATAAATCCTCCAAAAGCGAATAGGCTCGTTTCATAGCGCCGTTTTCTTCATAAGCCTTCAGCTTGTCATGAATTTTGTCGTAGTTCATTCCCTTTTGGGCATAAGCCACGGCTTCCTCTCGGGAAAGCTGCCGCCGGGAACCGTTATATTTCACCGTAAGAGGCTGGTATGCCTCATCAGTTACCTGCTCCGGCTCACGCGCACTGTCCCCCTGCTGTTCCTCTGTCTGACCGGATGACACCGCTTCCTCCACTGGTTCGGATTCTGCCGCGCCTTCGCTGTTGTGTTCCCAAATTGTCGTTTCTTCCATTTTGATTCCTCCTGCCTATGGTTGGGCATTTCTCCGGGCTCTGTCTGTCCCGCCTGTCCCTACTATAGCATCAGCAAAGCCTGACCTTTTATGACATTCCGAACCGCGATACGATAAAGGAACGAAACCATCCTGTGAGACACTGTGTCTCACAGAAACAAAAGGAAGAAAAGCACTTGAAATCGTTGAGATTTCAGGTGCTTTTCTTCCTTACAGCCGCCCGGCTTTTTCAACAATCTGAGAAGACCGTCACAAGGCAGACTTCTATTTGAAAAGCATTTTGTAATTTTTTGTAAAATCTCATCAAGCCCTTGGGAATCACAGCTTTTCCGGTTAATGCTCGATGACACCCGACTGTCCCAACTTCTTCGCAAACCTTGCAAGACTAGGGGAAACCCACTTTTTCAAGCATAAACCCAGTGCCAAAAAGAATACAAAGTACCACATCAGCAGGAAAATATCTTTCAGCAATGCCGGATAATAAATCCCCGCAATCGCTTCTCTCATGCCGCCGATCGCATAAGTGAAGGGCAGAAATTTATGAATGGTCTGGAAAAATGCAGGCGTAACCTGAATGGGAAAGGTTCCCCCTGCCCCCGCCAGCTGCAGCACCAAAAAGACAACAGCAATGGCCTTTCCAACATTGCCGAACAGGGAAGCCAGCGTATACACGATCATGGAAAAAATCACACTGTAGTAAATCGCCAGCACCACCAGCAAAATCGGATGCACCGGTTTTACGCCAAGAACAAAGATATCCCCCAAAGCAGCAATGGTTCCCTGCAGCACAGCAATCGAGCCATAAATCAAATATTTTCCGATAAATTCCTCCACCGCTGTGGGAATAAAATCGATGTTCTTCGCCTTTGTGGTCAGAAGAGCGCTCAGTAGCAAGGCTCCCACCCACAAACAAAGTGTGGTATAAAAAGGTGTAAGCCCTGCGCCATAGTTCTCCATAGGATAAAGTTTATGGGTATTCAAAAGCACAGGTGCGGAAATAAAGTCTCCTTCCTCACTTCCATCCTTGCTCATCAGATTGATCAGGCTTTTCAAATCCAGATTTGCATCAATTTCACGTATTTTCCCAGTTACCTGATTCAAGAGATTGCTCAGATTCGGCAAGCTGTTTTTCAAACGCTGAATTTCATCCACCGTCAATTGCCCCTTGCCGTTCAACCGGTTTAAAACATCTCTCGCCACATCCAGATCCGCCTCTGCCTGAGAAAGCAATCCATTGACATCCGAAACAAACAGGGAAGTGCTGCGCACATAGTTCAAAAGCTTCGGTATTAACGTTTCGTCAATGTTCACAAGAACCCGTCCGAGCGCGTTATCCAACTGTATAAAAACTCTTTGTGCGTCCTCCAATGTGCGGTTAAACTGCGCATCATCTTCAACAACGTTTTTCAGCTGCTCCAGCTTTTGCTTCAAATCGGCGGCACGCGGAGCCATATCCGCCAGCTTATTCGATAATTTTGCGGGGGCAGACTCTTCCAGCTTGTTCCGCACCTTGTTCAAATCTTTGTTCATCTGCTCCAAGTCCGTCAGTGCTTTATCGATTTTGGTGCTCAGGCTCCGGCGAATCCGCGTAAGAGAGCTCCCCATATTATCGCAGACCCGGGAAAGCCTTTCCGCAAGCACCTGCATGTCATAGAGACGATTGTCAACATCGCTGTGCAGTGCGGAAATCTTATTGCGGAGCAATTCCATCTGTGTTTTTAAAGCAATCAGAGAATTTCTGAGCGCTTCTCCCGGAGCATTGTTTTTCAATTGCTGTTCCGTCTCTTTGAGGATGCTGTTTGCCAAGCTGAAATGAGCATCCCCGGCCAGCACCTTTCGCGTTCCGGACACTGCCTCTATCGCCGCTGTCCGTTTTTCCTGCGAACCGGATTCCAAAAATTCTTCTATTTTCTCAATCGTGTTTTCCAGAATTTTGATCTTATTTTCCATGGAGTCAAATGCCTCGTTTACGATGCCCGAAACCTGCTTGATCAAATTTGCCAGCTGTTTGTTCAAGTCCGCAATCTGATGCAACGCGCTGGCAAGAACACGGGTATCCAGCAAATCCCCCTGTATGCCGTGCAGCGAGCTTTTCGTGTCCGCGATGATTTCCTTCAGCCGTACATTGATATTCAACAGCTTCTCTTTTCCGTCTCTGCTGATTTCTCCCACCTTATCTGCCGCATTCAGCAAATCCTTTTCCAACTGATCCATATCATCCACAGCGTTTTGTAAAGACTCAAGATTTCCCGGTTTATTCTCCGCAATGTCCCTTTGAATTTCATCCAGCAAATTGGCCATATCCTTTGAGAGACTCTGCATCATCCGAAGATCCTCTTTCACCTCAGGAGAAACTTCCTCCACTTTGTCATGGAACAGATGCAAATCCTTTGAAAAGTGATCGGTAAAATCAATCAGATCCGTCAGCGTATCTCGGACATATACCGCACTCTCGTCCCCTTTATCCATTCTCACCAATCCGTCCTTTGCAGTTGCAAGCATGTCATCCAGTTTGCCGTCAATATTGGGAACTGCATCGTTTAAAATATAAATCATATTTTTATATTTCTCTATTTTCGGATATTCATCATCCAATGTGATCCCCAGCTGATTCAAGACATCAAAGATTTTTTCCGTCACGGTGCTTACAAAAGACCCGGTGATCTGCTTCTGGATGGTAGAAGCGCCGGAATCCGTCATTTTGGGCGCAATGGCGTTAATCTTTTCATTCACATAGTACTCCAACGTCGGCTTCTGCGGCGTTTCATCCAGCACGGTGCCCATTTTCTGTGAAAAATCTTTCGGAATGATGATTGCGGCATAGACTTTGCCGCTGTCCACCACCTGGATTCCCTCTTCAATCGTATCATAGAATGTCCATCCCAGTTTGTCATTCTCACGCAAAGAATCGGAAACCTCAGCGCCAATGTTCATTTCATTCCCCGCAATCGAAGAACCTTCATCCAGATTCACCACTGCAACCTTCACTCCTCCGGTATTCCCATACGGGTCCCAGGAAGCATAGATATTAATCCATGCGTAAAGAGAAGGAAGAATCGCCAAGCCGGCGATAATGACAATTGCCACCCAGTTTTTTGCAACTTTCCGCAAGTCCCCCATGTATATTCTTCCGATATTGTGAAACATCCGATTCATCCTCCTCAAATCGATTCCTTTGCATATTCCGCCAAAACGTGAATCGCATTCCATATATTCTGCCTTGTGAAATCATCCAGTATATGAAACCGGCGGTGCAGGTAATCCTCCAAGCTGTGATTGATTCTCTTGGCCACCTGCTCTCCCTCCGGTGTCAGACTTAAATAAACCTTGCGCTTGTCGTCCTCTGCTTTTTGGCTACGGATATACCCGTAACCCATCAGCAAATCGATGGTCGCTTTGAACGATCCTTTTTCCAAAACCACGAACTTGCAGATCTCACTCATCGTCATCCTATCATGCTGTGACATAATCGCCAAAACCCAGAGCTGTGTGGTATTCATCTTTTTATCCAACCCCTGCGCCTCAAACTCTTTATACAACCGTTTGATGAGGTATTGGATAAAAATCATATCCTCCACCATTCCCTGCCGAGTCATAAAATCACTCCTCTTTGCAAAACAGAAACAATTGTTACTATAATATTTGTTACTATTCTATTCTATTTTTTGCTTTCTGTCAAGTCAATGCACAAATTATTGTCTTGTAAAAACCGGCATCTTTTGATATAATTAGTTTGCTAACAATTAGCTTTCTAACAAAACTGTTGAGGAGGTCTTTTTTTGAATATTCCATTT
>CAKRUL010000086.1 GCA_934403665.1 uncultured Clostridia bacterium
CAGACAGCGATGTCATAAGTTCCGCCTGCGGAACGCTCAAAGCCGGGAGCACACGCGTCACGGTAACAGACTCCGAATAAGGAGAGTCCGTATATTCCGCACTGCCCGAAACAGCTTTCACGCAAACGGTAACCTGTGTCTTCGCCTGAGGAGAGTCTGCTGTTTTTTCTGCAATCCAGCTTTCCAGATCATAGGAAGTTCCTTTCACCGGAATCACTTCCTCCGTTTGCCCAAGCACTGCCTTCAAAGCATAGGAAGCCGCATTCTCCACCGCATTCCAGGTCACCGCTGTGCTACCGGACGCAACGGGTGCGAGAACCGGTTTTTCCAGCGTATGATCCGCGTATGGAATGATCTCGAATGTCTTTTCCGTCGAATAGAGAGATTCGCTGTATTGCAGGCGCACAATCACCTCATAGGAATTCTGTTCTTTACAGCCGGGAACGTCGAAGGAAACTTCAGATGCACCCACAAGCTGTTTCTGCAAAACCGTTTGGAAGTTGTACTGATCAATCACAGTCAGCTCCAATCCGACGATTGCAGGATTGGTTATCAGATTCCAGGAAAGCTCCATTGTCCCGTTTTTGAATACGCCCTTTAAGCCCAGGTCGAAATCAAATAGCTTCAGTTCTCCTGCCCCGTAATAGGGAACGGCTTTCAAAACAGGATATTGAAAAGCGGCATATTCATAAGCCGTTCCCACCAACTTGTCGAGACCTTCGGTCGCCTGATCCGCCAGCTGGTTAGAGGTCAACGGCGTGGAACCTGCAAAGCCGTCATCCTCCCCTGTTTCGCTGAGATAGAAGCAATCGGTATAGGTAAAACCGGCCGCCCCATTATGGTTAAAACCAAGAGGAGATGTCCTTCCGGAGGCTCCGGTGACCGTTCCCGCATTATGACAGCGATTGAGGGCACCGCTGCTGCCGGTGTTCCAGAAACCGCCAACGATGCCGCCGGCCGCATCGCTTGAAATAATTTCACCGGTATTAAAGCAATCGGTGATCGGTGAGGCGGAAAACCGCACACCGCCGGCAATTCCGCCAACATTTGACCTGCTGGTTGCGCTGATCCGTCCGGAATTATAACTGGAGGTGACGGGGGAATATGTCATACCGGCAAGACCGCCCACATGACTTCCCACACCTGACACATTGCCAAGATTTGTAGATTCTTTGATGAAGGCATGGCCATAACCAATCAGACCGCCAACCGAACTGCCCGCTCCGACGACTTCTCCCAGATTGAAACAGCTTTCAATGCTTCCCTTGCCAACCTCAGCGGTTGCATATCCTGTAAATCCGACCAAGCCGCCCACATAGGTTGTTCCGTGGATAGCCGCATTGTTGATACAGTTGCGGATGGTTCCGTTGTGCAGCCATCCGACGATACCGCCCACTGCCGTTTTGCCGGAAACGCTTCCGCAAAGAATAATATCCGATACGGCTGCGCCGCCTTCCAGTTTATAGAACAAGCCAACTCGATCTCCGCCGCTGACATTGATATCAACGGTTATGGTATGCTGACCGCTGTCTGAACGGAGCGTGCCGGAAAATTCCGGAAGAGGCTCAAACCTGCCCAAATCCACATCATTCATCAGAACAAAATGTTGATCCGGATGGTTCCGCACCAGTTCAAAATCCGCTTTGGTGCGCAGAAGATAGGGATCTTCTTTCGTTCCCGTTCCCTGTTTGGTGCCATCCGGAACCGCCGTATCCGTAATTTCCGCTTTCGTGTATGCTGAATCCCTGTATTGAGGCTTTTTGGCGCTGACCGCTTTGATCTCCACTTCCCCTTTTCCGGAGCCGATTACCGAGGTGTCGGGAATGATGAACACCTTTGCGGATGTATCATAAATCATACTGCTGTTTTCCGTGCCGTTCACGAAAAACCGTCCGGCATATCCGGCGATGTTTTCCTGCGGAGCAATAGAAATAACCACGCGGTTTTTCTGATTGACAATTTTGCTGGAAACTTGCAGTACAGGTACATCGACAGAAGGATATTGTTTCGTATAGTTCACCTTTTTGGAAAAGTCAGAAGAGGTATAACCTGCCTTTGCGGCAATCGCTTTCACACGAACGGTCACTGTAAAGGAGGATTCCTCTGAATTCGCCGTGAGAGCGTCCACGGTATCCGTCAAATCCAAAGAAGTTGCACTGACGGAAATCTCTTTCACCGTCCCGTTTGCTGTGACCTCTACCACATAGGAGGAAGCATTGGAAACCTTACTCCATTGTAGTTCCTCCGTATCCGCATTCCATTTGCTGACAGAGGGAGCGGAAAGTTTTCCGCCGCTGCTGCTTCCTCCTCCGCCGCCGGAACCGGAACCGCCCCCAATCGAGGGAGTGCCTCCCATACTGGAAATGTCTCCCGTATTGTTCTGTGTATTTTCTGTTTTTCTGATATATCTTCCTATCACAGAGAAGGCCTCTGCTCTTGTGATGATGTTTTCTCCCAAAAAGCTCCCGTCAGGATAGCCGGAAAGATATCCGGCATGCACCAGAGCCGCCACAGCCCCCTTCCCCCAATCCGGAATCTGATCGGCATCCGGAAAGGATAAGGCAGAATCGTCCGTATTGAGGGGAAGAACACGCGCCAAAATCACACAAACCTCTGTCCGCGTAATCGGCATCTGCGGATTATCGTTTCCCTGTGCATCGCCCTGAAGGTAGCCCTTATGCTTGGCAATCGCCATTTCTTCGGCATACCAATCAGAAGCATTCACATCCGGAAATTGATCCGTTCCCTGTTCAGTATAATGAAATGTTTTATTCACGACTTTGACAAATTCCGCTCTTGTGATTACAGCGTCCGGATGAACGCTTCCGCTGTCATCCCCTGAAACAATGCCATTCTTTACCAGCAATTCGATGGCATCCTGTGCCCAGTGATTGTTATAATCCGAAGCGAAACCGGGAAAACTCACCGCACTTAACAGCATCAGGACGGAAAGAAAAATGCTCAAACTCTTTTTCATGGCTCTCTCCCCTTTCTATTGTTCCGTGTTAAAGACGAACATCTGGCTGTAAGTGAGCAGACGATGGAAAAACAGAACCCGGCTTGCCTTGTCCCTGCCGTCGGCCGCCACCGTCCGAATATCATCGATAGAACCTTTTTTGATAGTAATCTCTCCGCTGGAAGTCTTTGTGGTAATCGTCAAAATCGGAATGGTGCCCGCCTTGATGTAGCTCTCCGTATAGGTTCCGGGATCCATAGGGCGAATGTTGCTCAAGGTTGCCTTCGGAACATAGCTGATCAGATTGTTTCCCACTCTTTCCTTGACCAAACCGATTCCGACAACATAAGTCGATTCCAAGTCAGCGGCATAGGAGGACATATAAAACGGGAAAGCTTTGCTTGTCTTGCCGCCCTCCGTGGTGTATGGATACGTCATGCCGGAGGGGTACCATGCCATCGGCAGATTGGAATCCAAATCACCCAAATTTGCAACCCGTTCTATGTGGGTCAGTTTTCCGCTGGTCTTTCCGATCCGTACAATATCACCTTTTTTCAGAGGCGGAATATTGACCGAATAAGGGGTGTCCCCCTCCCGGTGTCCCTCCACCAAACAGCGATAATAGAAAGGCAGATTGTTAAAATCCATCACCGCGCTGATTTCGGTCACACCATCCTTGGTATAATAGATTTTTTTCACGGTCTGTTCGCTTTCCTCATCATACACATCCGTGATCCGAACCACAGCATACATAGGATTGGCAGTATCCCAGCTGAAGGAAGAAAGAATATCGGTTCTTCCGCGCACGACCAAAAGGCCGGCAACACCGGTGCTTGGATCAACGTCGTATGCCTGCAAATCATAACGACCATCGTTGCTGAACTGACCGGAGGACAGAACTTTATAATTTTCGTCCTGTATCTCGTTTTCATAGGCTTTGATCAGATTCCACCGGAAGGAGAAGGATTTTCCGCTGGAGCCGTATGCGACATACTCCTTTAAACCGAAAGGATCAATATCCGGCACATTGATAATACGGGTGGGCCGGTGACAAAATATCTTCCGTCCACACAGTTGGTTCTCGTGCTGTAGCCCGCTGTTCTCGGCGTTCTCAGAGCCGCTTTCAACGTATTATCATCTGAAAGTTCCTCCTCGCTGTATGGAATGGGCGTCAAACTCCTGTAACTGCTCAAAACATTTCCGCTCACGCCGCCGCCTTCCGGATAGTTGGGATATTCAGTATCAATTTCGGTCACATATCCATCCGAATTCATGTTGACTACGATCGGCTTGGAAAGATATTCTTCCGGTGCCGGACCCGAAACCGAATTTCCGTTTTCGTCTTTTTCCACCGGATCCGCAAACCTGGAAAGCTGCGCCGGCCGTCTAATGAGCGCCGCCATCTGTTTTTCCGGCGTGTCACAGATCACGCCGTCGATTTTCACCTTTCCTCTTAAGGCATACTCTCCGACACCGGTATCCGGAACAAAAATTTTTGCCCGCACCTCATCATTCAGTCCGTCTTCCCGTTCCGCCGCAATCAGATATGCATAATTTTTGGAAGTCCCCTGCGTCTCCACATACGCGACCTTTCCGGTTGCATCCAAATGCAGGGTCACCTCGGCGCCCAGCCGAATCATGGAAAGATAGCCCGGTTTCACGCTTAAAATGCTGGAGGACAATTCATAGGCCGTTCCGTTCATCGTGACAGAAGAATCGGAAGCAGACACAGACTCTGCCGTTCCGGAAACAGACGCTTCGGAAACCGCAAGAAAATAAAAATCCTTGCCGTCTATTTTTTCCGGCGCTTTTGCGACAGAGACCACAGTGTCCGTGCTTAAATCTGCAACGGTTTTATACTCGTTTGTCCGAATGAATTGATAAGACACATTTTCCTCGGACAAATCAATGGACATAGCGGGATTGAATTTACAATGAAGCATATCCCCCACACTGTCCACAAAAATGTTTCTCGCCGCTCCGGAAAAGTTATTCTCATCATAATAGTTAAAACTGACGGCATCCAGAACATCATAACGTTTGTCATTGTCTGTATCAATCAGCCGGATGGTTCCGTCTGTAAATTTCAGCATATCCGCGGAATAGGAGGTCATGTGAACCCCATTGAAAACAACAAGCGGAGCGGAAAAGCTATACTTCTGATATTTTCCGGAATCCTTTTCCTTTTCATATTCCAAATAAGAATCGGTGACAGAGATCACTTTGGAAGCATCCAGCGTCACCTCGTTGGCATTGCTGTGCACATAAAAATGCACCACCTCATCTCTTCCGTTTGCCTCATTTGTCCGCACATAAACCTTAAGACGGCTCCCGATATAGTTGCCGATATCGGTTTCTCCGCGATACACCGTGAGCGTTGTTCCCTCTTTATAGAGCTTGAGGACAATGCGCTCCGCATCCCCTGACGGCTCTGACAAAAAAGAGGTGATTCCGTTGTCCGCAACCTGCGCATCGTATTCCCGGATATGCAATCTGGAAAGCAGTAAATTAGAGTTTTTATCGATTTCCACCTGAATATCCGGAGAGACAATACTGGAAATGACAACCAAATCCGCAAACAGGGAATTGTATACCAATTTTGCCATCACAGCGCCGCTTACGACATCTCTTTGAGAAAGATCTATGCCCTTCGTCATCCCAATCTCGGCGGCAACCCGATAATATCCGGAGGGATAACCGCCATATGCCTTTGCATAGGGCGTATATCCCAAAGCATTGGTCAGAATGGTGATGGTGTCAAGGATCGTAAGCTCACTGTCCAGATGAAAATAATTTTCGGGATCCCCCGTGACAATCCGCAGATCTTTACAGGTTTTTATGTAAGGATAATACATATTTTCCGGTCCCACATCCGCAAAAATCTGCCCATAAAAATCCGTGACGGAAAAGTCGCTGTTCGGTTGCAGAACATGTAAGATCATTTTCGTAAATTCTGCCTTTGTCACCGTCTTTTGCGGATCAAATTTTTCATCCATCACACCGATTTTTTGCAGAAACGAAATTTCGTTTTCATACTGCTGTTCCGTGAAGCTTTCTTCCGCAGCAATCATACAGCTGGGAAAGGCTGAAATCAACAGAACAAACACAATCAGCAAAGCCATTATTTTGTTTTTCATCATTCTTCCTCCCTTTTTGGTTTTTCCATTGCAATTTCATTATAAATAAGGGCTATTTTAAAGTAAAGAACAGATATTGCCCAATTTTAGCCCGGTATTGCGCTCAAAAAATGCTTTTTACACGCGCAAAATTATTTTTCTGTTTTCAGAAATATCTTTTGCTCCCAAAGCCGGTCCTTCTGCCATTATGATATACCGGATATCATGCGGCAATCATTCCATATCTTATCATCAATTGTTCAATAACAACCATCCTGTCCTTCGCTTTCCGTGCAAGGTTCTCCTCCGAAAAAACAACATAAATTGAAAGAAATATCATACAATAAAAAGTGTTC
>CAKRUL010000087.1 GCA_934403665.1 uncultured Clostridia bacterium
GTTTCCTTTACAGGCATAGAAAAAACCCCTTTTGTAAAAAGTATTGTGATACAATATATACAAAAGGGGTGGCTTGTATGCCTATTTATTTTTTCATTTTTTCAGAGCACTTTTCCATTGCACGAATCAAAGCGCTGCGGAAACCGCATTTTTCCAGCTCATAGACTGCCGCAATCGTAGTCCCCTTCGGAGAACACACATTGTCTTTTAAAACACCGGGATGCTCCCCTGTCTCCAAAACCATCTTTGCCGCTCCGTAAACCGACTGTGCCGCCAATTCATATGCCGTTTTTCGGTCAATTCCCTGCATGACAGCCCCGTCCGCCATCGCTTCAATCATCATGTATACATATGCGGGACTGCTTCCGCTGACCGCAACACTGGCATTCAGCAAATCCTCCTCCAGAATTTTTACTTTGCCAATGCTTTGAAACACAGCACGGACGGCGGAAAATTCCGTTTCTTCCAAATGATCGGAGTGACACATCACCGTCATAGCCGCCGAAACCTTTGCCGGCGTGTTCGGCATGGTCCGCACCACTTTCGCAGGCTTTCCTATATAGCCTTGAATTTCTTCGATCGTAACGCCGGGAGCAACAGATACATACACCTTGTCACCTTTCAACAACGGCAACACTTTGGGATAAATGTGAGGTTTTACGGTCAAAAAAATAAAATCACAGCTGTTTTCCAAAGTTTCTGCATTTTCTGCCGCAGAAAAGCCCTTTTCGCGGTATGCCGCCTTTACACTCTCACTGGTATCAAAAACAACAATATCCGCTTTCTGATACTGACCGGAGGACACCATTCCGTCAATGACGGAGGACGCCAGATTTCCGGCCCCTATAAAACCGTATTTCATCTCGCAACACCTACACTTTCAGTTCCACATCCACACCCAGCAGTTCTCTGTTTTCCTCAAGAATCGGACGAATCACTTCATCAAGCAATTCCGTCACTTGCTGCGGCGCTCTTCCTATGTAATCCTCTAATTTCATAATATCCTTCAAATCGTCTTTTGTCAAATCAAAGGTTTCATGATCCGCCAGAATCCGTTCGATCAAATCATTGGGTTTTCCTTCGTCTTTGACAACTTTTGCCGCTGCCATAGAATGTTCCCGAATTGCCTCATGTAAATCCTGACGATCTTTCCCTTTTTTCACTGCACTCATCATGATATTTTCCGTTGCCATAAAGGGAAGCTCGGAAAGAATCCGGTTTTCAATGACTTTCGGATGGATTACCAAACCATCTGTGACATTAATGATGATATTCAAAATCGCATCGACCGCCAAAAACGCTTCCGGAACGGCAATTCTTTTGTCCGCAGAGTCATCCAGCGTTCTTTCAAACCACTGGGTTGCATAGACCATCGCAGGATTCATGGCATCCACAATCACATATTTCGCAAGAGAACAAATCCGCTCGCTGCGCATCGGATTTCTCTTATATGCCATCGCAGAAGAGCCAATCTGACTTTTCTCAAAAGGTTCTTCCACCTCTTTCAAATGCTGAAGCAAGCGAATATCGGTTGCAAATTTATGCGCACTCTGAGCAATCGAAGACAGCACATTCAGCACAAGCGCGTCTACTTTCCGTGAGTAAGTCTGCCCGGTGACCGGATAAGCTTCCCCGAATCCCATTTTAGCAGTTACCATCTGATCCAGCTTTTTCACCTTTTCAGAATCGCCGTCAAACAGCTCCATAAAACTTGCCTGTGTGCCGGTCGTTCCCTTGACGCCTCTGAACCGCAGAGAAGAAAGCACAAAATTCAGCTGTTCCAAATCCAAATAGAAATCATAAAGCCACAAAGAGGCTCTTTTCCCAACTGTTGTGAGCTGTGCAGGCTGAAAATGTGTGAACCCTAAGGTGGGCATTGCTTTATACGCATCCGCAAAATCGGCAAGCTGTTTGATGGCATTGATCAATTTCTTCTGAATCAACTTCAAAGCGTCCCGCATGATAATCAAATCCGTGTTATCGCCGACATAGCAGGAAGTCGCTCCAAGATGAATGATGGGCTTTGCATGAGGGCACTGCACGCCATACGCATATACATGCGACATCACGTCATGCCGCACTTGCTTCTCCCGCTCACGTGCCACATCATAATTAATCTCCTCTTGAAATGCCTTCAGCTCATCAATCTGTTCCTGCGTGATGGGGAGTCCTAATTCCTTCTCACATTCCGCAAGAGCAATCCAAAGTTTTCTCCAGGTTTTGAATTTCGTATCATTGCTGAAAATATGCTGCATTTCTTTGCTGGCATATCTGGTATTTAACGGACTTTCATAAACGGAATTATCAGCCATTTTCTTTGGTTCTCCTTTCACAATACACAAACAGCTCACTTGAAAAAGTGAGCTTGCTTTGTTTTATAATTGATTGGTAATAAACTTTTCCAGACGATTCAATCCTTCGTCTATATTTTCCATGCTGGTTGCATAAGACCACCGGACGAAATTCGGAGCGCCGAATCCGGTTCCGGGAACAAGCGCCAGCTTTCCTTTTTCCAAAAGCAAGGAGCACAGGGTATCACTGTCCTTCACAAAAACACCGTAATGCTCTTTGTTCAGCAATTTTTCCACATTCATCATGATATAGAAAGCGCCCTGCGGCATCTTGCAGGAAACGCCCTCCATTTCATTCACCCGCTTCACCATATGATCACGGCGTTCCTTAAATGCCTTTTTCATCTCCCATACCGTATCCATAGGCCCTCTTAAAGCCTCTATCGCCGCAACCTGTGCAATGGAATTCGGATTGGAGGTTGCATGGCTCTGCACATTCGACATCACCTTTGCAATCGACTCATGGCAAGCAGTGTATCCAATCCGCCATCCGGTCATTGCATACGTTTTCGAAACACCGTTCACAACAATCGTCAAATCTTTGATCTGATCATTGAAAGAAGCAATGCTGATCGGTACTTCGCCGTCATAAATGAGCGATTCATAGATTTCGTCCGAAACAACATAGAGATTGCGTTCCACCGCATAATCTGCAATCTTTTTCAATTCCTCTCTGGTATATACCATCCCGGTCGGGTTACTGGGACTGTTTAAAACAATCGCTCTGGTCTTCTCGGTCACGACCTCATGCAGTTCCTCCACGGTAAACTTAAAGTGGTCTTCTTCTCTGGTCTCAATGATCACCGGAACTGCATCCGCCAGTTTCACCATTTCCGGATAACTGACCCAATACGGCGCAGGGATAATGACCTCGTCGCCGGGATCGCAGATTGCACTGAAAGCGTTGACCAAAGAATGCTTTGCGCCGTTGGATACCACAATATTAGCCGGCGTGTAATCCAGACCGTTGTCCCGTTTGAATTTTTCACAAATCGCTTTTTTCAGCTCCAGCATGCCGGATGCCGGCGTGTATTTTGTAAACCCATCGTTGATTGCCTTGATGGCGGCATCTTTGATATGCTGCGGTGTATCAAAATCGGGTTCTCCTGCCCCAAAGCCGACAACATCAATTCCTTCTGCCTTCATGCTTTTAAACTTTGCATCAATGCTCAAAGTAGCAGAAGGCGATATAGAACTCGCTTTCTGACTAATGTGTAAGTTCATTTCAAAATCCCCCAATGAAAATTTTATGCTATCAAATTGCATTTTACTGATATTTTACACCTTTTCAGCAGACTTTTCAATACCTTTTTGCAATTTTGAATCATTAATTATTCAAATTTTCGCGAATCACACGATACATATTATCAAAAGCAATCTTTTTGATCACCGACTCGCTATAATTTAACTGTAAAAGCCGATTCAACAGCTGATCCATCTGAGAGGCATCCTGTATTTCCGGAATGGTGCGATCAATGCCGTCAAAGTCCGTGCCAATGCCGATATGATTCTCGCCGCCCAAGGACAGAAAATGTTCCATATGGCGTATCACAACGGAAAGATTCTCTTCTTTTCCCAAAAACAGCGGATAAATGCTGACGCCCACAACACCATTATTTTTCATCAGCGCCGCAAATTGTTCATCGGATAAATTCCGCTTATGCGGATGCAGAAAACGGGAATTGGAATGGCTTGCGATTACCGGTTTCTGTGCAATCTCCATCACATCATAAAAACCGGCCTCATTTAAATGAGAGACATCCACCGTCATGCCCAGCTCATTCATCCGTTTCACAACCTGTTTTCCGAAATCGGTCAATCCCTTTTCCCAGCCGGACATGCTTCCGCAGCCGATTGCATTAATGCCGTTCCAGGTGAGCGTCATAAGACGGACGCCCATCTCATACAGCAAATCCAAATGCCGTATCTGATCACCGACCGGCTCTCCGCCTTCCACAGTCAGAAGGCATTTTAAGCCTTTGGTGTCACGATGTTTTTCCCAATCGGCGCGATTAAAAATGATCGGAACATGATAGAGAGAAAGCTGGTGTTTCAAATATTCAATCACTTTTGTTGTCATGTGCAGGGATTGCTCCCCTATGTATACCGGATCCGACCAGACCGCAAAAAATTGAATATACGAATGATATTTTTGGATTTTATCTATGCTGAACGATAGCTGATTGGTGTGCAAATCTCCATGAATCTTATAAAGCTCATAAGCTGTGTCGCAATGGGCATCGATGATATTCTGATACATCCCGTCCTCCTGTTTCAAGAAAGCACAAAAGCATTTTTGATGTGGTTTATCGTCACCTTGTGAAACATACCGGTCTTTCGGATGCTCACCTCGATAACATCAAATCGCACCGCAGTATGATACAGCTGTTTCTGATGAATATAATACCGCGCTGTATCAATCAGATGTTTCTGTTTCAGGGAGGTTACCGCCTCGGCAGGCGTTCCGAACTGCTGGCCGGTTCTTGTCTTTACCTCCGCAAAAACCAGTTCCTCGCCATCCATGGCAACAATATCGATTTCCCCGGAACGGGCGCGGTAGTTCCGTTCCAAAATTTCAAGTCCGCGTCTTTTCAAAAAACTGCAAGCCTTATCTTCCCCATTTTTTCCGGTTTTCTGTTTTCTATTCATCCTATTCCTCATCTACAAATTTGGTGCAGAAGGTCTTTCGGTGGATCTCGCAAAGACCATAACGCCGGATCGCCTCAATATGCGCCTTCGTTCCATATCCTTTATTCTTTGCAAAATCATATTGAGGATAGAGTTCCGCCTGTTTCCGGATATAGCGATCCCGACTGACTTTTGCAATGATAGAGGCCGCAGCAATATGATAAGAGGTGGCATCGCCTTTTACAATGCACCGATGCGGAACGACAATCCCCCTGTCCTGATTTCCGTCAATCAGGCTGAGAGCAGGGGTATGCTTTAAGCCGTCAAGTGCATTTTTAAAAGCCAGCATGGTTGCATTTAATATATTGATTTCATCAATTGTTTTTTCATCCACAGAGGCAACGCAATAGTCAACTGCATGTTCCAAAATCACATCATACAGCGCTTCCCGCTTTTTTTCGGTCAGCTTTTTGGAGTCGTTGACCTCCTCAATTACTTCATCGTCACGCATGATAACAGCGCACGCAAAGACCGGTCCTGCCAAAGGACCTCTTCCTGCCTCATCGGCTCCGGCGATAACAGGGTATCCCTGTGCTATCAGTTCTCTGTCAAAAGCAATCAGACTCATTGCAAATCCTCCGGTTTCTCCAATGTAATGTTCCCAAGCAGTCCGCTCTGATATTCATCCATCACCGTATGGGAGGTACGCAGCAAATCAATTTCTCCGCCGCGCATCACAAAACCACGTTTTTTCCCGATCATCTCCATCAATGAATAGGGTTCGGCTTCCTCCGGAATTTCAATTTTATACCGCTGTTCAATATTCTTCCGATACCCTTGCTGAAGCAGACATTTTAAAAAGAAGAAGCATAATTCTTCAATGTCCAGAATCTCATCCTTAATCGCTCTGGTAAATGCCAGCTTTTGTCCGACCTCCGGCTGTTCAAATTTCGGCCACAGAATCCCCGGCGTGTCCAGCAATTCAATTTCATTCTGAATCCGAATCCATTGCTTTGCTGTGGTGACACCCGGTCTGTCGCCGGTTTTTGCGCTGGATTTTCCCGTCAGTTTATTGATAAAAGAGGATTTTCCCACATTCGGAACCCCGACCACCATCATTTTGGGAATGAAGCGCATCCCTTTTTCCCGGTATCTTTCCATTTTTTCGGGAACCAGACTTTTCACAGCACCAACCACCTTGTCCAAGCCCTTTCCTGAGACGGAATCCGTCAGAAGCACTCTGGTGTGCGCAGATTGAAAATAGGAAATCCATTTTTGTGTCACTTCATCATCTGCCATATCGCATTTGTTCAGAAGGATTACACGCGGTTTGTTCCCAAGCAGCTCCTCAATCATCGGATTACCGGAGGACACCGGGATTCTTGCGTCGCGAATTTCTACGACAACATCCACCAGTTTTAAATGCTCCTGAATCAAACGCCTTGTTT
>CAKRUL010000088.1 GCA_934403665.1 uncultured Clostridia bacterium
TTACGTCCTCCATCTCTATGCTGGAAATCATAACGGCATATGTGACGGAGACCTTTTCGGTAAGCCGGAAAAAAGCAGTTTTGCTTCTCTGCGCAGGGGTGGTTCTTCTGGGAATTCCCTGTTCGTTATCCTTCGGTGTTCTTTCCGGATTTCATTTGTTCGGACTCACAGTTTTCGACCTGCTGGATCGGTTGATCTCCAATTTTTTGCTTCCTGCCGGAGCGATTCTTCTATGTGTTGCGGTAGGTCATATTTGGGGTGTTAAGAATGCGGTGCGCGAAGTTACCAATCAGGGCACTCTGCCTTTCCGTCTTTGGAGAATCTGGGGTTTTTCCGTCCGTTATCTTGTACCCGCTGTTATTTTGATTGTTTTTCTGGCTGGTCTGGGAATCCTGAAGGTGTAAAATTTTCCTTGTGCAATCAGGGGAAAAGTGGTAAAATAAATTTGAATAATGACGCTGCGAAGCAGAAAAAAGACGGTCAAGATGTTTTGACGGCAGAAGGGGAAGCAGCAGAATGGAGAGTAGGATGAAAGAGAAATATTACATCACAACGGCAATTGCCTATACCTCGCAGAAACCCCATATCGGCAACACCTACGAGGTTGTTTTGACGGATGCCATTGCCAGATTCAAAAGACTGGTGGGGTATGACGTGTTTTTCCTGACCGGGACGGATGAGCACGGTCAGAAAATTCAGCAATCCGCAGAACAGCAGGGGATTTCGCCGAAAGAACATGTGGATCGGGTTTCCGGCGAAGTGCGGAAAATTTGGGATTTGATGAATACCAGCTATGATAAATTCATTCGGACAACGGATGACTACCATGTAAAAGCGGTGCAGCATATCTTTAAAAAGCTGTACGATCAAGGGGACATTTACAAAGGATCCTATGAGGGGCATTATTGCACTCCATGTGAATCCTTTTTCACGGACACACAGCTGGTGGACGGAAAATGTCCGGATTGCGGAAGAGAAGTGACACTTGCCAAAGAGGAAGCTTATTTCTTCAGAATGAGCAAATATCAGGACCGTCTGATGAAACATATCGAGGAACATCCGGACTTCATCAAACCGGAATCCCGCAAAAAGGAAATGGTGAACAATTTTCTAAAGCCCGGATTGCAGGATCTGTGTGTTTCCAGAACTTCTTTCCACTGGGGCATTCCGGTGGAATTTGACCCAGGGCATGTGATTTATGTGTGGATCGATGCTCTTTCAAACTACATCACTGCATTGGGCTATGATCCGGAAGGAGAACAAGCGCCGCTTTATCAGAAATATTGGCCGGCAGATGTGCATGTGATCGGAAAAGATATTCTTCGGTTTCACACCATATATTGGCCGATCATGCTGATGGCTTTGGGGGAACCGCTTCCAAAACAGATTTTCGGGCATCCCTGGCTGCTGTTCGGTGCGGATAAGATGAGCAAATCAAGGGGCAATGTGATGTATGCCGATGATTTGGTTCGTCAATTCGGCGTGGATCCGATTCGTTATTATCTGCTGAGTGAAATGCCCTATGCGCAGGATGGAAGCATCACATACGAGACGATCATTGCCCGGATAAATTCAGATTTGGCAAATGTTTTCGGCAATCTGGTCAATCGAACCATCGCCATGGTGAACAAGTATTTTGAGGGAGTTGTGCCGGCTCCGGACTGCAAAGAGGAAGTTGACGATGCACTGAAACTTTATGCGGATCAAACCGTGCAGTCTGTTTTAAAGAGCATGGAAGATTTAAAAGTGGCAGATTGTCTGGAGGCCATTCTCAATTTGGCAAGAAGAAGCAATAAATATATCGATGAGACAATGCCTTGGGCACTGGCAAAAGAGGAAGGGAAAAGACAACGGCTCGGAACCGTTCTGTATCATTTGATCGAGTCCGTTCGCATGCTAGGAATCCTGATCGGTCCTTTTCTGCCGGAAACGGGAGAAAAAGTTTTAAAACAGCTTCATGCGCAAGCGGTTGACTGGGATTCTGTCATCGGCGGTTTCGGAAAAACAGAACCGGGAATCCGGGTAAACAAAGAGGAGCCTCTGTTCCTGCGGATTGACGAAAAGAAAAAGCTGGCGGAGATTGCGGCGGAGCAGGAAACAAAGAAAACGCCGGAACCGGAAAAGACAGATCTGATTTCCATTGACGATTTTGCCAAGGTACAGCTGAAGGTTGGAAAAGTGCTGGAATGCAGCAGAATGGAGAAAGCAGATAAGCTTTTGGTATTCAAAGTGGATTTGGGCACCGAGGTGCGTCAGATTGTGTCCGGAATTGCAAAATATTATGCACCGGAAGAATTGATTGGCAAAAACGTCGTTGTTGTAGTCAATCTGAAGCCGGTGAAGCTGAGGGGTGTTCTGTCAGAGGGAATGATTCTCTCTGCAGAAGCAGAAGACGGATTATCTGTGCTGACGACCCTGTCTGATGTACCGGGCGGCAGCGATGTGAGATAGGATAGGGATACAAGATGTATTTTGACAGTCATGCACACTATAATGACGAACGGTTTGACGGGGACAGAGAAACTCTTCTTCCTGCATTGCATGAACAGCACAAGGTGTCTTATATCATGAATGTCGGGTATGATTTGGAATCCTCGCGGCAGGCAGTGCTGCTGGCAAAAAAATATCCGTTTGTCTATGCATCGGCAGGAATTCATCCCCATGATGCAGAAGGGATTCAGGAAGGCGACTATGCCTGTATTGAGGAGCTTCTTCGCGAGGATAAGGTGAAAGCAATCGGCGAAACCGGCTTGGATTATCACTATGACAACTCCCCAAGAGAGGTTCAGAAACAAGCCTTTGACACGCATTTGAGACTGGCGGAAAAATGGAACATGCCTGTGATTATCCATGAGCGGGATGCGACAAAGGATGTTTTGGATCTTTTAAAGACGTATCACGGAGAGGGCGTTTTTCACTGCTTTTCCGGCAGTGTGGAGACGGCACGGGAAGTGTTGGACAGAGGACTGTATCTCTCGTTTGCCGGGCCGGTTACCTTCAAAAATGCGCGCAGACAGCAGGAGACCGCCGCGTATGTGCCAAAGGACCGTTTTCTGATTGAGACGGATTGCCCGTATATGGCGCCGGAGCCCTTCCGCGGACGGCGGAACGACTCTTCCTTTGTGTATCTTATGGCGGAAAAAATCGCGCGGTTAAAGGGAATCAGCAAGGAGGAGGCAGCGGCTCTGAGTATGGCCAATGCAAAACGATTGTTTCGAATTGAATAAAGAGGTGGTTGCGTGGTAACAACAGTGACATTGAGCCCTTCCCTGGATAAGACCT
Organism: uncultured Clostridia bacterium; assembly: GCA_934403665.1. The sequence goes on from CAKRUL010000088.1 coordinate 3,283, forward strand.
ATATTGTAGCTGAGATGAAGGATGATATCCTGAATTATGCGAAAAAGACGGTGCTTCTTCCTGGTTCTAAGGGAATTAATGTATCCAGACTGCTTTCCAGACTGGAGGTGCCGAATACGGCTATCGGTCTAAGCGGAGGCGCCTTCGGGGGGCTTTTAGAAAGCCTGATGAGACAGGAAAAGGTGGAATTTGATTTTACTCATAGCCGGTCGGATATCCGGTTTAATGTGAAAATAATTGATTTGGCGAACAGCGCATTCACCGATGTGAACGAGCGGGGCGAAGCGGTGACAGAGGAAGAATATCAAAGATTTCTGGAGAACTATAAGGTGTATCTTCGTCGCTCTGACTATGTGGTTCTGGCAGGCAGTCTGCGGGACGGAATGCCGGAGAAAACCTATGCTTCCCTGATTCAGATGGCTCACCAGGAGAAGGTACCTGTTTTTTTGGACTGCTGCGGAGGCTGTCTGCGGCGAACGCTTGCAGCGAAGCCGTTTTTGGTGGCTCCCAATATTCATGAGCTCTCAGACTGCTTCGGGGAGGAGTTCGGTTCCCTCGACAAGGTTGTGGAGTGTGCCAAGCAAATACATAAAAACGGGATTGCTTATGCCATTGTTACGATGGGGGCGGACGGAGCCGTACTGGCGTGCGCGAACGGTGTGTACAAGATGACTCCTCCGCCAGTGCATACCAAAAATACAACCGGAGCAGGCGACAGCTTTCTTGCCGGCATTCTTTACGGAATGCTCCGGCACGCTTCGGAGGAAGAGATGCTGCGGATAGCAGGATCGGTATCTACGGCGAAAGTGGCGAGAGAGGATACCGGAATGCCGGATAAAAACGAATTATTTGATTATTACAGCCAGACGAGGGCGATCAAGATAGAAGATTGAGAAAGGCGATGGAAGGATGCAGCTGACTGCCAGGCTGGAAGCGGTAAAAAATGCGGTTTTGCCCTGTGAAGCGGTGCTGGATGCGGGAACGGATCATGCCTATGTCCCAATTGCTTTGGTACAGCAAGGAATCTGCCGCAGAGCAATCGCTTCGGATATCAACCGGGGACCTTTGCTCCGTGCCCGGGAACACATTCAAAAAAACGGATTGGACGGTAAAATAGAAACACGTTTGGGCAGCGGAATAACCGTGATCAAACCGGGAGAGGTACAGGGTGTCATCCTTGCCGGGATGGGCGGTGTTCTGATTGCACAGCTTCTTTCGGAGGATCAAACGGTTTGCGCATCGGTGGAGCAGTTTGTTCTTCAGCCGATGAATGCGCCGGAATATCTGCGGCATTTTCTCCATAAAAATCATTTTCGCATTGCAGAAGAGTATCTTGCGGAAGAGGGGGAAAAGCTTTATGTAATTCTTTGTGCAAAGCACGGGGAGGAAAGCTATGAAAAAGAGTGTTATTATCATATCGGTAAACGTCTGTTCCAGCGTTACGGGGAGCAGGAGATTTTTCTGCGGTATCTCAAAAAGAAAACCAATGCGTTCCGAAAGATGCTGAGCGGACAGCAGAAAGCTTTGCTGCAGGATGAAAAACGAATTGCATATCTGGAAAATCTGTTGAGAGAACTGGAGGGGCTGGGCTATGATCTTTAAGGACTGCATTCAGGTGCTGGAGCGGGTTGCTCCCCCTGAGCTGAAGGAAAGCTGGGACAATGTGGGACTGATGATAGGGGACGAGACGGATGCTATTCGGGGGATTTTGTTTTCACTGGATGTAACCGAGGAGGTTGCGGAGGAGGCGGCATCCCTCGGATGCAATCTCATCATCAGCCACCACCCGCTGATTTTTCAGCCGATTCGTTCTTTGAACCGGCAGAGGGACAGCAAGTTATTTCGGCTCATTGAGAGTCGTATTAATGTGTACTCCATGCATACCAATCTGGACTGCGCGCGAGACGGTGTCAACGATCGGCTGGCGGAATGCTTTGAACTGCAGGACACCAAAGTGCTCTGTTCGGATGAAGAGGCAGGGCTTGGACGGATTGGGAGGCTTCCTGAAAAAATGAGCTTTGAAGCTTTTTTGTCACTGGTGAAAAGTGTTCTGAATGTGAAATACGTGCGGTATGTGGGGGATCTGAACCGAGATGTGCGCACGGTGGCGGTTCTGGGCGGCGCCGGGGCAGACTATCTGGAGTACGCCCTGAAGGAGGGCGCTGACGTCATGCTGACAGCGGAGGTAAAACATCATATTGGCCTGTATGCCAAGGAGACGGGGATTGCACTGGTAGACGCCGGACATTTTGAAACGGAAAATATTGTGCTGGAACCGCTGATGGAAACCCTGCGGAAATGCTTTGATGTTCCTATGTACCTATCAAAGCGGCACCGGAGTTTTATTGAGACGATATAGCAAAAAGCGGGCTGATTCTTATTGAAATGTGAATAACAGGGAAAATGTCATGGACTTTGAAAAGGCCATGATATTTTTTATGCCCGGCGGGTTCCGAAGCGGAAAAACACAGGGTTGCTTTCTTTTTTGGAAAACATTTCATTGTTACAGTTCGATTAAATTTGTTTACTTTTCCGCAAAAAAGTTGTACGATTATACTCCAAAACAGATAAAATTGGATTATTTTATAACATAGGAAATTGTGCGGAATCGTGCACAATTGCATGTTTCAAAAAAAACGTGCGGAGCGCAGTTGCGTTTTTCAGAAGGAAAAACTTTTTTATTTTGTCCTACTGGCAAAAATGTATGAATGGAAAGGAGAAGATGGCGAATTCTTACATATAACCTCGCTGTATGTTCCCCATTTCCAAAGTGGAGGGTAACTTTATTGAAAGAGCAAGCGGCAAGCATCATTTTGCACTTCGCTCGGTTGAAACGCCATTAAGGTAACTTTTGCTGCGCAAAAATGGACAACCACGCTGTTTTTTTAGCCACAAAAAACAAAAATAATCAAAAAATATGAAAAAAAGATAAGAAAATGAACAAAACATGACAAATACATTGTGTCTCCATTTCGGTATAATAATGATAATGGGAATGTTGTTGCCGAGAGAAAACGGCGGCAATGAAAGATACTACCACACACAACAGGAATATTATGAGTCTATGATAGACAAGCACCGCCAGATTTCAAAGACTCTGGTTTTTGCGGGAGGTATATGGACGTGGA
>CAKRUL010000089.1 GCA_934403665.1 uncultured Clostridia bacterium
ATTATAAATACCGCTTGTGGGCTACAAGAGGTATTTATATATTCGAATGATTGCATCGGACAATGTTTAAAATTGTATATTGTGCCGTTTCAAATGTTCTTTAATTTTTTCGAAGGTTTCATTGCTGATATCGTGTTCGATTTTACAGCTGTCCTCATAGGCAGTTGTCTCACTGACGCCGAGGGTTATCAATGCTTTTGCGATGACCTGATGACGTTCATAGACTCTTTCGGCAATGGCCAATCCTTTTTCGGTCAAGGCGATACTTCCATCGCTGTCCATCAGGATATATCCCTCTTCGCGGAACGATTTCATGGCTACGGAAATACTGGGTTTTGTAAAATTCAGATAATTTGCAATATCAATGCTTCTCACATAGCCGTTTTTGCTTTTGAGCATCAGGATGGCTTCCAAGTAATTTTCTGCGGATTCTTTTATTTTCATTCTCATTGCTCCTTATCAATCAAAATGGATATTATCTTCTATTTGGTTAGGAAAGTCAAACCAGAAAGATTTTTTACGCTGCTTTTGATTAATTTGGATATTTCGACTAAAAACTGAAAGTTTCAAAAAAGGAAAAATAGCACATTCGACAAATTTTAATGTTTTGGAAAAGGTATGTTGACAAAATGAGTTAGTTATGATAAACTAACCACGAAAGTTAGATGTGGCTAACTATAGTATGCAGGAATGGAGCTGAAAAAAACATGATGCCGTTAACATTTGCAAATATCGGAGAAGGCAATATTATTAAGAAAATCGGCGGAAAGCCGGATGTGAAAAAACACCTTGAAAATCTCGGCTTCATTGTCGGAGGAAATGTTACTGTCATTAATACGCTCGGCGGAAATGTGATTGTGAATGTGAAGGAGTCACGGGTGGCAATCAGCAAGGAAATGGCTCAGAAAATTATGGTGTGATACAGCTTGCGTACAACATGCAAATCAGATAGAAAATTCGTTTGCGAGGAGGATATGAAAATGAAGACTTTAAGACAAGCAAAGATCGGAGATACGGTCAGAGTTGTCAAGCTTCACGGGGAAGGAGCAGTGAAACGGAGGATTATGGATATGGGCATCACTAAGGGTGTGGACGTTCATATTCGGAAGGTAGCCCCTTTGGGCGATCCGGTTGAAGTCACTGTTCGCGGCTATCAGCTTTCGATACGAAAAGCGGATGCCGAAATGATTGAAGTGGAGTAAACAGCAAAAAAATACTATGATGCAGTTAGAAAATACTAACTTTGGAAGAGAGGAATGAAACAATGAATGTAAGAATTGCCCTTGCGGGTAACCCAAACAGCGGGAAAACAACATTGTTTAATGCGCTGACCGGTTCCAATCAGTTTGTCGGAAACTGGCCGGGCGTTACAGTGGAAAAGAAAGAGGGAAAATTAAAGAAGAAGGATGGCGTCACCATTACAGACCTTCCCGGTATTTATTCTCTTTCGCCGTACACACTGGAAGAAGTGGTGGCAAGAAATTATCTGATCAGTGAACGGCCGGATGCAATTTTGAATATCGTGGACGGAACGAACCTGGAGCGGAACCTGTATCTGACCACACAGCTGACGGAATTGGGGATTCCGGTTGTAATTGCCATCAATATGATGGACGTGGTGAGAAAGAACGGAGATAAACTTAATGTAACGGAGCTTTCCCGTGAACTGGGATGTAAGATCGTTGAAATATCCGCTCTGAAAGGGGAAGGCATCATGCAGGCCGCAGACGCTGCTATTGAAGCGTCAAAAAGCGGCAAAACCGTTCCGATGCATACATTCTCCGGAGCTGTGGAACATGCCATCGCTCATATTGAAGAGGCGGTTTTGCATGATATGCCGGAAGAACAGCAGCGCTGGTATGCCATTAAGATATTTGAACGGGACGAAAAGGCATTACAGCAGCTGAATCTTTCCAAAAATGCGTTATCTCACATCGAGACAGATATCAAAGCGGCAGAGGCTGAGTTGGATGACGATGCGGAAAGCATAATCACCAATGAGAGATATGTCTACATAGCCTCTTTGATGAAGGCTTGCTATAAGAAAAAGAATGCCGGAAAGCTGTCCACCTCGGACAAGATTGATAAAGTGGTTACCAATCGGTTTGCGGCACTGCCGATTTTTGCGGTCGTTATGTTCCTGGTATACTATATCTCGGTTACCACAGTTGGATCCTGGGCGACCGACTGGACCAATGACGGACTGTTCGGAGACGGATGGCACTTGTTTGGTATCGGAAGCACGCAATATGAAGAAGCTGTAACGGAATATGCCACAGAAAATATTTGGACAGACGAATTGACCGGCATTGTGAAAAATGCTTCTAACGCAGGTGTGGTCGGATCCGATGATATTCTGGATGCAATTGAGAACGAGGATTTCGGCGGCTTTGAAGAAGCAGTTGACACATACGGCGATTCTCTTGCAGAAGCAGGTTTTGACATTTCGGAGCTTGTGGATTCCGCAATGGAGGATGCACCGGACACCTCAGAGTTTGGAATATGGATTCCCGGTATTCCGGTGTTGATCGAAAATGGGCTTGATGCCGTGAATTGTGCGGACTGGCTCAAAGGATTGATTTTGGACGGTATCGTCGGAGGGGTCGGAGCAGTCTTAGGTTTCGTTCCTCAGATGCTGGTATTGTTTCTCTTCCTTGCCTTTTTGGAATCGTGCGGTTATATGGCTCGTATTGCCTTTGTCATGGACCGGATTTTCAGAAAGTTCGGTCTGTCCGGAAAATCCTTCATCCCGATGCTGATCGGTACCGGATGCGGTGTGCCCGGAGTTATGGCGTCCCGGACGATTGAAAATGACCGTGACCGGAAAATGACTATTATGACAACGACCTTTATTCCTTGCGGAGCAAAGCTTCCGATTATTGCTTTGATTTCTTCCGCACTCTTTGGGGGAGCATGGTGGGTAGCGCCGAGTGCATATTTTGTCGGTGCGGCAGCCATTGTCATCTCCGGTATTATGCTGAAGAAAACAAAAATGTTTGCAGGTGATCCGGCACCGTTTGTTATGGAGCTTCCGGCATACCATTGGCCGACCTTCTCCAACATTATGCGCAGCATGTGGGAGCGTGCCAGTTCCTTCATCCGTAAAGCCGGAACGATCATTCTGCTTTCTTCCATCGTAATCTGGGCAGGTTCCTGCTTCGGTGTGGTGGATGGCGCCTTTGGCTTTGACGCTGACATGGATCTGGAAAACAGCGTGCTTGGTATCATTGGCGGTGCAATCAGCTGGATTTTCGCACCTCTTGGATTTGCCAGCATCAAAGCAACCATTGCGACCATCATGGGTCTGGTTGCAAAAGAGGAAGTTGTCGGAGTGTTCGGTGTGCTTGACTTTGAGGGCATGACACAGCTGGCCGCTTATTCCTTCCTTGTATTCAACCTGCTTTGCGCTCCCTGCTTTGCAGCAATCGGTGCGATCAGACGGGAAATGAACAGTGCAAAGTGGACTTGGTTCGCAATCGGTTATCAGTGTGTGTTTGCTTATGTGATTTCCTTGCTGATTTATCAGTATGGTATGCTGTTCAGCGGAAACGGAAACATCGTTGGTTCCATCTTCGCATTTATCCTCACTGGTGTTCTGCTGTTCATGCTGTTCCGTCCGTATAAGGAATCCAATACACTGACTGCAACAGTGAAAGCCAATTAAAAATAATCAATGACAGAGGAGGAATTCTCAATGCTTGCATGGATGAGTCAAAATATAGCAACTATTATGATCAGTGTCGTGATTCTTGCAGTTGTCGTGCTGATTGTTGTCTCAATGATTCGCAAGAAAAAACGAGGAGAGAGCTCCTGCGGATGCGGCTGCAAGGATTGTGAAATGTCCGGAATATGTCATGAAAAACGAAAATAAAAAACTTGTCCTATTGGAAACTACAGCGCCGGTATGGCGCTGTAGTTTCCAAAATAAAAAAGGATAGAAGAGAAAGGAGGAGACAGTGAGCATTGTTATTGTAGGCGGTCATGACCGAATGCGTTGCCGATATCAGGAAATTTGCAAAGCATTTGGTTGCAAATGCAAAGTATTCACGCAGTGTCCCGGAAATTTGAAAGAGCAACTGGGAGCACCCGATATGATTATTGTTTTTACCAAAACGGTTGCCCATAAGATGGTTCAGGTAGCATCGGAACGTGCGGAAAGAACGGGTGCGGTCATCAAGCATTGCCATTCCTCCAGCGCCTGTGCATTGAAAAAGGTGCTGACGGAAAGCAATATTTTTTTCACTCGAAGTTAGTTTAAACTAACCACGAAGGGAGAATAAATTTTATGATTGAGACAATCATTGCATATCACTGTGGCCCTGCATTGGCAGGTATTAAGCCCGCCAATATCGTATCCTGTTATAAGAAAGCAATCCCGAATCTGCATCGTGAAATTCAGCAGTTGAACAAGCAGTTGAATCCGAGAGATATTTATCTGGAAGTGTTATGTGAATGTGAGAAAAGAGTGCTTGTGATGGTGTATCGCTCCAAAATTCTGATCGCCCATCTGAGGGATCCGGAAAAAAAGGAGCTTCTCAAATCATTTGGATATCCTGAAAACGGAGAATGGAGGGAACAGCTTTCCTATTTGAAGAAACGATTGCAACAAGAAACCTTTCCTCATGAGATCGGTGTGTTTTTAGGCTATCCGCTCCATGATATCCGCGGGTTTATAGAACATAGAGATCAGGGGTGTCTGTTGACCGGTGAATGGAAGGTCTATCAGAATCCGGAAGAGGCAAAAAACCTTTTCCGCAGGTACCAGGTTTGCAGAAAGGCAATTGTCCGAAAAATTAAGGCAGGAAAAACACTTGCGCAGGTTTTTTGTGCAGTTTCATGATAAGAAAAACAGAGAATGTTCAAAAGAAATGAAGGAGGTATTTGACATGGAGAAAACAGCGATTATTTATTGGAGCGGCACTGGAAATACAGAGGCTATGGCAACGGCGATTTGGGAGGGAGCAAAAGAGGAAAAACCGGAAACGAAGATTTTTACGGTTTCCGAAATATCTGCTTCCGAAGCATTGTCATATGACGTTTTGATTTTGGGTTGCCCTGCTATGGGAGCAGAGGTACTGGAAGAGTCGGAATTTGAACCCTTCTTTTGTGAGCTGGAGGGCGATTTGTCCGGAAAGAAGCTTGCTCTGTTCGGTTCTTACGGATGGGGGGACGGCGAATGGATGCGAAATTGGGAAGAACGCGCCGCCGCCTCCGGCGCCAGCCTCCTCGAAACGGAGGGGCTCATTGTTCAGGAAACACCGGATGATGAGGCGCTTGCGCAGTGTCGCGCATGGGGCAAAAAAATAGCGGCGGCGACACTTTGAGAAAAATCTTTTTCTGAAAAGCAAACAATTGTTCTTAGGTCATGGAAAGCGTCCTGTTTCGCAGAAAGCGAGGCAGGACGCTTTTCTGTTCTTCGGAAAAAGAATGCATCAAAAAGAATATTCTACGAAGCGTTTCTTGTTTTTTTCAATATTTTCGTTACAATAAAAGACAGGAGGCGATTTGAATGGATTGTAAAAAGGTCGGCATGCTCATCCGCTCTTTGCGGTTGGAACAAAACATGACCCAAAAACAGTTGGCGGAGAAAATGAATATCAGCGATAAAGCAATCTCAAAGTGGGAACGTGGAGTTTCCCAAAATTAAAGAAACTACCCTAAACTCACGCTTACATTGCTTCCAATATGAAAATCAAAGATTTATTGGAGGTATTATTATGGCTCAGAACTTAACTTATACCCAATGCGGTGATTACTATATTCCTGATATCAGATTGGCACACACGGGAACACATCCCCTTAGCAAATATGGCAGAATGCGCAGAGCGTTCTTGGAGCAGAACAAACCGATGCTTTTTAACGATATGGTCTTGACAGAAACGCTGTTTCCGCACCTGTGGGAAGTACAGCAGATCTGTGAGAAACGAATGGAGTTGTTGATGACGGATTTGTTGGCGAAGAATCCAGCACCGGACAAAGAAACACAGCAGCTTGCGTGGGTAGCTCACATGAATAGCTTGAAAGCACAGGCAGAGGAAATCATCCTCCAGGAACTGGTTTATGGAGAGGATGTTGTATGAGACTGCTTGAAGAATTTTGGTACGGCAATATTGAACCTACCGAGTATGATACATCGTCCAACAAAGAGCACAAGAAATTAGTGGAGCTGATCTACAGGAACAAAGAAAAACTCCGAGCGACGATGACGGACGAACAGAAAGAGTTGTTTGAGAAATACGCAGATTGTGTACGAGAGCATCAAACCATTACGGACTGCTTGATCTTCCAGAACAGCTTTAAGCTGGGTGCCAGAATGATGTTGGAAATCATGGAAGAATAAAGAACATAGACGATTTGATGCCACCCGTAGGAGCGATCCTTCGGGTGGCATTTTGTATCTATC
>CAKRUL010000090.1 GCA_934403665.1 uncultured Clostridia bacterium
ATCAACAGATTTGCCTTATGCTCACTTTTCGATGCAGCTTGAGATTTTGAACTGCAAATTTCCTGAAATATTCGCCTTACTTCTATACGGTAATTCTGATAATCATGATTTATTTGATCTTCCAGATGGTTTCTTTCCTGTCCGTATTTGGCACAATTTGCCTTTATCTGCCCCAGATCACCCATCTTATTTTTTCTCCTTCTGTACAAGCATCTTATAACCTCTTAGTAATTTTTTATACAGCCCCCAACGTTGCTCATATCCATTTTATCAAGCGAACCATATACTGCTGTAATATTTGCTGATATGATTTATTATTTAATACAATTTTTCAATCATATTTAAACCAAATCCGGAAAAACTTCATTGTCCGTTCCTGAATCAGCTCATTTTCGTTTTCGCAAATATCCTCCGCCATGTCCGAAAGCTGTTCATAATACCGTTTTAAAACCATCAGCTGTTTGCGCAAACGAATGATTTTGGCGATATAATTTCCCTCATGATCCGTGATGAGAAGCTCCTCCAAATGAGAGATTTCCGTCTCCATTTTCTGTAGCTTTCTTGCGTCATCTTTCGTCAGCCGATCAAAAAAATGAAACAGAAGCTGTTCCAGACTATAGGCTTCCGCTTCCTGCGCCTCTTTTTGAACTCTTTCCGCAAATTCTCTGCTGTCGCAAAGAAACAACAAAAAGTTCCGGCAAAAATAGATACATACCCTCTGTTTCGGGCCGCAACCCGAAGAAGGACAAAGAACCATAAAATCAAAACCGTTGTGACTTTCAAATTTACAGTTTCGCTCCTCCCTGCACTCTTCATAAATACGCTGAGGAAGCATAAACTTTTCTTTTGCCGCATCCAGATGATCAAACGGAAGGATACAAAACTGAGCCGCCTCCCGGTTCCATTGATCCTCTATGCCAATCTGCTCCAGCATTGCCGCCACCATCCTTTCTTCCTTATGGTATCATCGTTAAAAGGGAAAAACAAGAGGGAAGTCTGGATTCTTTTCCTGATTTCTGCGCTTTTTTATCAATTTTTTTTGCGATTCGCAACATTTTTGTGCGGAAAATGAGGATTTTTCTTTACGGCGCCGAAAAAAAGTGGTAAAATAGATAAGGCGCAGTGTGCGCAAGCAAATTTGTTAACCCACATATGATATAAGGAGGCTAATTTCCAATGGGAAGAAAAATGAAAACAATGGACGGCAACAGTGCTGCCGCATGGGCGTCCTATGCGTTTACCGACGTTGCGGGCATCTACCCAATCACCCCTTCCTCTCCAATGGCAGAAGTTTCGGATGAATGGGCAACTGCTGGCAAAGAGAACATTTTCGGCCAGCCGGTTAAAATTGTGGAAATGCAGTCAGAAGCCGGTGCTGCCGGTACCGTGCACGGTTCTTTGACCGCTGGCGCTTTGACCACAACCTACACTGCATCACAGGGCTTGCTGCTGATGATTCCGAATATGTACAAAATCGCAGGCGAACTGCTGCCGGGCGTGATTCACTGTAGCGCACGGTGTGTGGCAACACATGCATTGAACATTTTCGGAGATCATTCCGACGTTATGGCTTGCCGCCAGACCGGTTTTGCAATGCTGTGCTCCAACAGCGTGCAGGAAGTAATGGATCTGGGTGCAGTCGCTCATCTGTCCGCAATCAAGGGAAGAGTTCCTTTCCTGCATTTCTTTGACGGTTTCCGTACCTCCCATGAAATCAACAAAATTGAAGTTTGGGATTACGAAGACTTAAAAGAAATGGTAGATATGGATGCCGTAAAAGCATTCCGCAACCATGCGCTGAACCCGGAACATCCGGTTCTCCGCGGAAGTGCTCAGAACCCGGATATCTTCTTCCAGGCAAGAGAAGCATGTAACACCTTCTATAACAATATTCCTTCTGTTGTGGAAGAATACATGAACAAAGTCAATGAAAAAATCGGCACGGACTACGGTCTGGTGAACTATTACGGTGCTCCGGATGCAGACAAGATCATCGTTGCTATGGGAAGCATTTGCGAAACCATTGAAGAAACCATCGATCATCTGAATGCAAACGGCGAAAAAGTCGGTATGCTTAAAGTTCATCTGTACAGACCTTTCCCGGTTGCTCATTTCTTAAAAGCAGTTCCTTCCACCGTGAAGAAAATTGCTGTTCTGGATCGGACAAAAGAACCCGGCTCCATCGGCGAACCGCTGTATCTGGATGTATGTGCCTGCTACAATGATCAGGCAAGCAAACCGGAGATCATCGGCGGAAGATTCGGTTTGGGCTCCAAAGATACGGTTCCGGCGGACATCATCGCTGTTTACCGCAATCTGGACAAAGAGACTCCCCAGCATCCGTTTACTCTGGCAATCGAAGACGATGTTACAAACCTGTCTTTGCCGAGAGTAGAAAATCCGGACACCTCTGCAGAAGGCAACACAGCATGTAAATTCTGGGGTCTTGGCTCCGACGGTACGGTTGGTGCAAACAAAAACTCCATCAAGATCATCGGCGACCATACGGATCTGTATGCACAGGCTTACTTTGCGTATGACTCCAAAAAATCCGGTGGTATCACCGTATCTCATCTGCGTTTCGGAAAGAAACCGATCAAATCTACTTATCTGATTAACAAAGCAAACTTCGTTGCATGTCATAACCCGTCTTATGTTGATAAATATAAGATGGTACAGGATCTGGTTCCCGGCGGAAAGTTCCTTCTGAACTGTGCCTGGGACGTGGACGAGCTGTCCGAACGCCTCCCTGCAGACATGAAAAAATATATTGCAGAAAACAACATCTCTCTGTACACCATCGATGCAATCGGCATTGCAAAAGAACTGGGTCTGGGCAACAAAACCAGCATTGTTCTGCAGTCCGCATTCTTCAAATTGGCGAACGTTATCCCGTTTGACGATGCTGTGAAATATATGAGAGACGCTGTTGTCAAATCCTTCGGCGCCAAGGGCGAAAAGATTGTCAGCATGAACCATGCAGCAATCGTAGAAGGAGAAAAGAACATCAAAGAAATCAAAGTTCCGGAAGACTGGAAAAATGCAGTGGATACACAAACAAAAGCAGAAGCAGAGGTTCCGGCTTTTGTAAAAGACATTCTGATTCCCTGCAATGCACAGCAGGGTGATACCCTTCCGGTTTCCACCTTCAAAGGCAGAGAAGACGGTACTTTGGAACAGGGATCCTCGAAATATGAAAAACGCGGTACTGCAGTGGATGTTCCGGAATGGCTTCCGGAAAACTGTATCCAGTGTAACCAATGTTCTTATGTCTGTCCGCACGCGGCAATCCGTCCTGTCGTTCTGACAGAGGAAGAAGCAAAGAACGCACCGGCAGCGATGAAGCTGAAGAAAATGACCGGCAAGGGCTGCGAAAACTATCAGTTCGGCATTGCCGTTACCGTGCTTGACTGTACCGGCTGCGGAAACTGTGCAAATGTCTGCCCTGCGAAAAACAAAGCTCTGGTGATGAAACCGATCGATACACAGAGAGACCAGCAGGCTTGCTTCGATTACGGCATCAATGTATCCGTAAAAGAAGATCTTCCGTTTGCACCGACAACCGTGAAAGGTTCTCAGTTCAAACAGCCGCTTCTCGAGTTCTCCGGCGCTTGCGCAGGATGCGGCGAAACTCCTTATGCGAAGCTGATCACGCAGTTGTTCGGCGACAGAATGTACATTGCCAACGCAACCGGATGTTCTTCTATCTGGGGCGGCAGTGCACCTTCCACTCCGTACACCACCAACCACAAAGGTCATGGTCCTGCATGGGCAAACTCCCTGTTTGAGGACAATGCGGAATTTGGTCTGGGAATTGCTTTGGGCTCCGGACAGCTTAGAGACAGACTGGCTGCGAAAGTTGAAAAGATTGACGATGCCGGCGTAAAAGCTGCTGCTGCAGAATGGACCGCTACCTATACGGACGGAGAAGCAAACACACCGGCTACCGAAAAACTGGTTGCTGCATTGGAAGCTTGCGGAAACGCTGCTTGCAAAGAAGTGCTTGATTTCAAAGAATACCTGTCCAAAAAATCCGTTTGGATCTTCGGCGGTGACGGATGGGCATATGATATCGGTTTCGGCGGTTTGGATCATGTAATTGCTTCCGGTCAGGACGTCAACATTATGGTCTTTGATACCGAAGTTTACTCCAACACAGGCGGTCAGGCTTCCAAAGCGACACAGACCGGTGCTGTTGCTCAGTTTGCAGCAGGCGGAAAGCCGATTAAGAAAAAAGATCTGGCTCAGATTGCTATGTCTTATGGTTATGTCTATGTTGCTCAGATCGCTTTGGGCGCTGACATGAATCAGGCAATCAAAGCCATCAAAGAAGCTGAAAGCTATCACGGCCCGTCCCTGATCATTGGTTATGCTCCTTGTATCAACCATGGTATCAAAGGCGGTATGACAAATACACAGAAAATCATTAAGAACGCAGTGGAAGCCGGTTACTGGCACACCTTCCGCTTCGATCCGAGAGCAATCGCAGAAGGCAACAATCCGTTCCATCTGGATTCCAAAGAGCCGACCGGTTCTTACAGAGATTTCATCATGAACGAGGTTCGTTATACTTCTCTGGTTCGTTCCTTCCCGGAAAAAGCAGAAAGACTGTTCCAGGAAGCAGAGAAAAACGCAAAAGAAAAATATCATCATCTGCAGAACTACGGAAAACTGTTCGACTAATTTTGACGAATCAGTCAGGAGGGATTCACGAAAATTTCGTGAATCCCTCTTTTTGTTTCTCTCTTGTTTTCCTCCGTCTTGTCGATAACATGTCTCGTTCCTTGCTCCGATAAAGAAAGGAATACGCAATATTGTGGAATGTTATAGAGTATTTCTCTATAAATATGTCATAATTGGTTTAATCTGTCTACTTTAATGTAAAGTGAAGAGTTTTCCTCTATAATAGTCTTATCTAGTTAAGGAAAGCGGGATGATCATATGATTGGTGAAAGACTTTTCACTTTAAGAAAAAAGGCAAAGCTTTCTCAAGAAGAATTAGGAGAAATATTAAAGATTAATAAACATTCCGTTTCTGCCTATGAAAAAGAAAAGAACCAGCCTTCTGATGAAATTAAAATCAGAATCGCCAACTATTTCCATGTTTCTGTGGACTATTTATTAGGCTTGACAGATAACCCTCTGCCGTATTCGGCTCAAAACTTTTATCCCCTTCCAAAAGATTTGCCGCGTGAAGCATTGGATGAACTGAAAAGCTATATGGAATATATCATAACAAAATATCAGAACTAATTCCTCTTTCACGGGAGCCGTTTCAAAAAAACAAAATGATTTTCCTGTTTTATTGACTTTTTCCTTTGAATATGTTATGATACAAAAGCTTTGAGGGAGTAGATAGCGTCAGCGACGTGGCAAGTCAACATACTGATTTTAGAATCTGGCTTGTCTTAAATACCGAGACTCAAGTATGGCAATGCTGTACCTGTGTCTTTTTTATTTTCTCCAGGTACTGCAGGAAGTATCTGATTTTTTATGTTTAGGAGGAAATTATGGGAATTATCGAACTGTTTTTGATCGCCTTCGGTCTTTCCATGGATGCCTTCGCGGTGTCCGTATGCAAAGGCTTATCCACGCGGAAGCTTCAGTGGAAGCATTATCTTTTGATTGGCTTATGGTTCGGAGGGTTTCAGGCGCTCATGCCTGCAATCGGCTATTTGCTTGGCTCTGCCTTTGAGCAGTATATCAAAGCTTTTGATCATTGGGCAGCTTTCTTCCTGCTTGTGTTGATCGGAGGAAACATGCTGAAGGAAGCCTTTTCAAAGGACGATGAAAAGGCGGATGCCTCCTTCGGTGTAAAAACCATGAGCGTTCTGGCGGTTGCCACCAGCATTGATGCGCTGGCAGTCGGAATCACCTTCGCTCTGCTTCCCGATGTCAACATCGGTATAGCCGTATCTTTCATCGGAATCACGACCTTTCTCCTGTCTGGAGCCGGCTTAAAAATCGGAAATATTTTCGGTCTGAAATATAAAGCGAAAGCCGAGATGATCGGCGGTTTGATTTTGATTTTGATCGGCACCAAAATCCTGTTGGAACACCTTGGCATTCTGAATTTTTAATCTCTTTTGATTTTAAAGCGGGCAATATTCTTGTATGAAAAAAGGCTTTCACAAAATGAATTTCATTTTGTGAAAGTCTTTGTTTTGATTCTCTTTAATACTCCGTCTGTGCGTCAAACTGATCCAGAACATTGCGGATATTTGCATTTCTTGCCTCCACATCCACATATCCGTCATCGGTATAAGCACTGGTCGCCTTCAGACAAATTTCATATGCCCAATGGTTCGTATCATTCATGTCGCTGAAATAATAAGTCTCGGCAGTCACCTGATATTCTTTCCCGTTTTTGTCCAACGCAATCAAGCCTTTTTTGTTGC
>CAKRUL010000091.1 GCA_934403665.1 uncultured Clostridia bacterium
CCCCTTTCTTTATCGTATATTTTATCAGGTTACCCGCGCAAAATCAGTCTCTGATTTTGCACACAAAATGCTTTATTACAGTTGCACAATAGCTGTATCGTCTGATTGATATGTGATTTTTCTTCCTCTCGACAGCATTTTATCAACTACGTCGAAGAACTCATCTTTATCACTGAATTTTTTCTCGTAAGCTTCTGCCGTTTCTTTCGCTTTACTCCCGTTGTTTCCTAACAGAACATACAGAAAAGCCAGCTGCCATGCAGCGGAGCCGCAACACGCCAAGTCGAAATTTTTTATCTTGAAATCATTCCCATGCAGTAAGCCGCTCGCTCCCGGGACATTCAACTGAACAACAGGCATAATCTGCGATAAATCCCCCATGTCTGTCGAAGCAGAGAAAAAAGAGTTTCTTACATTCAGAGCGACATCCGGTTTAATAATGGCCAGCGCTTCTTCTGCTGCCGTAATAAGCTTCCTGTCATTTGTCAGCGGTGCATATATACTAAAGTCTTCAATTTCAATATTAGCTCCAATTGAAAGAGCCGCGCCGCAAAAAGCCCTGTTCACCTTTTTGTTTGTATCTTTAATTGCTTCTAAAGTCGTTGCCCGGATCTGACTCCGTACACAAACCTTGTCCGGTATGATATTGACAGGATTTTCTAAACCTTCAATAACAGAAGCCACACGTATTAAATCAGAATCTTTAAAGGTTTCCCTCATTGCGTTTACTGACGTAATTCCTTGTATTGCTGCATTAAGCGCATTGCATCCACTCCATGGGGCAGCTCCTGCATGAGCCGCTGTTCCGTAATATGTAACCCGTTTTTCAAGACAACCGACATTACCCTTATCCACTGAGAAGTAATCGTCAGCGGTCGTATGTGCCATAAACGTAATATCCACTCCGTCAAAGCATTTACGTCTCATTAGCTCCATTTTTCCATGCGAGTATTTAATTACATTGTTTGAAAACAGCTTTTCAAATACCTCTCTGCTTACTCCCTCTTCTGCCGGAACAACACAGAGACGAATTTTTCCCGAAAGCCCGGCAATAATTCCTTCATTTTTAAGTGCCGCGGCAATTCCAATCATTGCACTGCACTGGGCGTGATGTCCGCAGCAATGAACAGCTCCGTTTTTTGCGGCTTCCGGATGTCCCGTACATTTAAGCGCGTCAAGTTCGGCAAGGACCGCAACTTCTTTTCCTTTTCTCCCCGTATCAACAACAGTGTAGAACCCGGGAATACCATCAAATTTTACAATATCGTATCCGAGCTTAATAAACTCCGTTTCCATGTATTTTGAAGTTTTCCACTCTTCAAATCCTGTTTCCGGGTGTTTCCAAATGTAATCAGCAGCAGCCTTCATCAGTGGTTTGGCTTTATCAATGGCATTCAAGATTTTTTTGTTCATGTTTTATCTCCGCAAATATCAAGTGTGTCGAGAATCGACAGAGATTTACACTCATCGAGTGTAAATCTCTGTTATATTAATGTTGTTACCGCTTCTTCCTTCTGATTTATTTCACTCTGTTATATGCCGTCTCATAAACAGCAAGCAGCTTATCAACACCCATTTTATCAATCGAACTTACAAACTCATCCCATTTTGACAAAGGTTCCTTACCGAGCAAAAACTTACTTATCATTTCCTGTGAATACACTGATAACTCTGTGCCTTTTTCTTCGAGAACTTTCTGTTCTTCATCCGTAAATGCAATCCAATTTGCCGGGTTGTATTCCTTTTCTGTATTTTTCAATATAAATTCAGTGCTTTCTTTTTGCTCTTTTGAAAACCCTGCCGCAACCGCTTCAGGTTCAATCCTCACGATAAGGCTGTTTGTTTGGAAGCCGTAACGTGTCTGAACATTTTCACCGTCTCCCAATATAAACTTCTTCTCTCCGTCTACAACCTCATACGTCTCCCCCTCTTTTCCCCAGCTAAGAAGCTGGCATGCTTCATCCGAATAGAACCAATCAAGGAATCTGAACGTGTTTTCAATGCGTTTATTATCTTTCGTATTGCAAACAACATATCCGCAGGGGTCAACATTTTGCTTTGCAAGCTTACTATGTCCCGTTTCTTTATTTGCCACAGGAGGTGCCATTGCAGCCATCGTAAATTCGGGATTCGAGGGTCGGCATCGATTATTCAAAATATCTATCTGTACCTGATATTGCGGGAAAATAAAGATTTTATTTGAATACACAAGTTCTGAAAACTCTCCGCCCTGGATATTTACATAGTTCGGAACAATAAGTTTTTCTTTGTCGAGCTTGATGAAGAACTTTATCATATCAAGCATCGTATCTTCTCTTGCGCCGTAGCACCATTTTTCGTTATCGAAATCGTAATAAGCACCTGTGCTGAAATACTTTTTCCATTCAGGGCCTATAACATCTGCGCCCACACCAAAAAAGTTTCTTATTCCTATCGGATAGCTATCCGGGTATATACTTTTAAGCTGCTTTGCTGCTGCATAAAGCTCATCCATGGTTTCCGGGATCTTAATATTATGCTTTTCAAACAGGTCCTTTCGGTAAAGCCACGATTTTAAATTTATTGTTTCATGTCTTCCGTAAACGGGAGAAGCATAAACCTTTCCATCATCAAGTTTGCGCGGTACCACAAGGCTTTCCTCAACATCCTTAGGAACAGAATCCCAAAACTTTTTATAATTCGGCATAAACTTTATATAATCATCTATGGGCAGGATTGCACCCTGTACTTGCATTTTTTTGGCATCTGATGTAACATAATCAAGCGAAACGAGATCCGGTATGTTTTCCGGGGTTGCAATCATAAGAGACAGTTTTGTTGCAAATTCAGTCAAAGGGAATGTCAGGAGATTGATATTTGCTCCTGTCGCTTCTTTTACATATTTCCAGCTTAACCAGTCTTCATTATACGGCCAATTCGGGTGAGAAGTAATGGCAACTGTTATCTCTGTATTTTCCAAAGATTTGCTGCCTTTTTCTTCTTCTCCCGAGCAAGCTGCAAGTGCAGCAAGCATCACAAGTATAAGTGTCAACGCGATGATTCTTTTCTTCATAAAATTCCTCTCCTCATATTGAATAATTTATAGTTTGAATATCTGTTTTTACAGATATACACTATACTGTTACTAAATCCTGTGGATTCGTTTGTTCATCCTACCACGCAAACGGCTTTATAATCTCCATGTATTTTGTGAATCCGCTAAGCTTGTTCGGGAGCCTGTTTTCTTCAAGTTCGTCTATTGCATCAATCTCTCCGTTTAAATATTTGCCGAGCAGCAGAATTGCCGTTTCGCATCTTCCGAGAAGTCCGCAATAGAGGTATTCAATCCTTTTCCAGCCCGTAGTCTTATAGCTTCTGAACCACTGTTCTCTGTTTAATTTATATACGTTGTCAATCTTTATTGCAAGCTCAGGCAACAAGCGCGCCCTGATGTCCTCTAAGGTTTTTAAATCTTTGGCATCATATGCGGGCTTTAACTTTTCCGCAATCTCTGTTTTCACAGCAAGACATTCAAACAATGCCGTTGCATACTCATAGAGCACCGAGAATTTACCGCCATACTTCTTCATTTTTTCAGCGGCTTTCTTATAGTGTTTGCTCATCGGTCTCTTAAAAAGGCAATCGTCGTATATTCCTTCCAATATATCCTGCCAGAAAAGTGATACTCCATAGAATCGGTCATTGAAATCAGGATATTTTTCATTTTTATCAAAAATATTGTGGTATGATGAAATATCGAAGAACGCTTGCCAGTCTCCGCCCGTAATCGCCTCAAAACGGGCTTTCATATCGTCCCTTGATGCGTTTTTATTGTATACCATCTCCGCAGTGAATGATAATCCCAAAAGCAAAGCATCAAAATTGAGATTTTCTCCCCATATAGTTGTCATCATCTCACGGACGTTGTTTTTGCGGCAAGCCTTGATTGCATCGCAGGTAGCCTCATATGTATAGTGGTTTTCGGGCAGATGCCCTGTCCATGCCCATATACCGCCCGCAAAGATCACATCACGCTCAAGCTCCTTATGCTTCTGCATCATCTTGTCATCGCAGCCGGGTGCCTCTCCGTAATGCCAGTATACAAGCTGAACTTTTTCGGGAATTTTCTCCCGTATCTCAGGCGGAACTACAACATCGGTGTCATAGTAGCCCATAATATCCTCACCCGACATCCGGAAGTACATATCGCTCCACATCATCGCGGTAAGACCATATTTTTCAACAATCTGCATAATGGTGTCCATATGACGGTTGAATATTTGAAACGGCGGAACATACCCGTTTATATCGAGATATTTTCCTCTTCCCATATCCCACGCTTCATCCATACCGATATGTATCCTTTTTGAACGGAACGGCTCTGCGGATTTTCTTATCATCAAATCAAGAAGCTCTGCTGTCTTTTCCGACTCTGCGAGCAAAACACTTGATGTATCCTTGACATCATTTGCTTCTTCCCACTGCAAATATGCCGCCATATGTCCGTACAGCTCTATGCAAGGAATCATTTCTATTCCATATTCGTATGCGTAGTCGTCGCAGCGGCGAAGCTCTTCAACGGTATATTTTCCTCGCATATATCCGAAAAACGGACGCTCGGGGAGTTCAAAGTTATCCTCTGTATAGATCATAACCATGTTATATCCCATAACTGCAAGATAATCGAGCTGTTTGAAAATAGCCTCAACCTTTTGGGCGGCCGAAGCTGCCGACAGCATGACTCCCACGGTGTCGAAATCTATATCCTCGCGAATGTTAAACTCGCTTCCCTTTCTCATGTTTTCGACAAAAATGCCGAGTGCTCTGAAAAAGTGATTTTTCTTGACGTAGAATATCTTTCCCTTTCCGTCCTCAAACGATGCGCCGAGATA
The DNA here is from genome assembly GCA_934403665.1 of uncultured Clostridia bacterium. The sequence continues at coordinate 4,872 of CAKRUL010000091.1, forward strand.
ATCGGTGCATATTGCTTCAACGGCAATCCCGTCATTTGAAATTTCAAAATCGAGAAGTGTTTGCAGCCTCCTCGCTCCCGTTTCAAAATCCTTGCAGTTAATAAAATTAAGCCTCACTCAATATCCCCCTTAATTATTTACTGGAACTCATCTGCTCATAGGCTTCTATGATATTAAGTCCGTACTCTCCGGAAACTTTTGGTTCCTCTCCGTTTTTTAAAGTAGCTACAATGTCCGCTAATTGCGTAGTTTGCCACGGGGTTTCACAAGAAATATCCGGGTCGGTAATTTGTTTGAATTTGCCGTCTTTTCCGCAGGCGATGACCTTTTCCCATGGTGCTATTCGGATTTCTCCATCCGTAAGATAAACGATTATCTCTCCTCTTTCCGAAGCGGTTTTTCCGCTTAGCTGAAATGTTACTCCCACTCCGTTTTTAAGTTTAAGCATACCAAATGCCGCATCTTCAACAGAATAGTTTCCTTTTGCAAAAGTTGCCGCCGCCGATTCAACACGGCTGTCCCCAAGAAAACAAGCCAAATCGACCGTATGAGCACCAAGATTATACATTATGCCGCCGCCGGCAAACTCTTTATTCATAATCCACTTAGGAGAATTTGCTGCGGGATATAAGGTGTTTCTGATTTCGTTTATAGCAATTACTTTTCCATATTCCCCCGAATCAATGGCTTTTTTTGCAAGTTTTATCCAACCTGCATATCGCTGCATATGCCCTACCCACAACTTTACGTGATTTTCATTGCAAGCGGATATAATCCGCTTGCATTCCTCACTGTTTACTGCCATTGGCTTCTCTACAAAAACGTTTACGCCTGATTCTGCGCATTTACATGCACATTCCGCGTGTAAAGCAGGCGGCAATGTTATCATCACTAAGTCAAGAGCCTCGTTACGAAGCATTTCTTCATAGTTTTTATACCCGATCGCTCCCGCTTTTTCCGCTGTTGCATTGCGCTTTGTCTCGTCTGTATCACACACTGCTCTTACCTGAACATCATCCATTTTAAGCAATGCATCGACATGAGTACCTGAAATTTTTCCACAGCCTATAATGCCAATATGAAACATTTTCTCCTCCTATTTTTTCTCTGTTAGATCGAGAACTCTTTTAAGGATAACTGCAACTTCTGCTCGTGTTGCAAAATCTTTCGGTGCAATTTTGCCCGATTTTCCGTTTACAATCCCTGCATTGACAAGTGCTTCGACCGCTTCTTTCGCATAGTCTGATACATTGCTGTAATCCGCATATGTATTTGCCTCTGCCGCATCGCTCGCTTTCAATTTAATGCCGAGCTTATTAAGTGCGCGGTATAAAATCAGCATCATATCCTGACGTGTGATCGGGTTTTTCGGTGCATACCTGTTTTCTCCGATACCGTTGACAATACCGGTATTTCTCGCTGTCGAAAGCTCTGACGCAAAATAATCGTTTGCATTTACGTCATCAAAACTCTCGGTATTCCCGGATTCTAACTTAAATGCACGAACAAGAAGAATTGTAAAGTCT
>CAKRUL010000092.1 GCA_934403665.1 uncultured Clostridia bacterium
ACTTTCGATACAGCTCAACAATGGTCAGTACATCCTTTTCCCAATTTTTATAATTATCTTCCAGATCGGGAGAAAACCAAAGTCCGGCTTCAATAGAAGTATTATCAAAAGCCCTCAAGCCATCCGGAAATTTTTTCTTGTTCAGCTCCCAAAAATCAAACCCTACCCCATAATATCCGCTGCCCCATAAGTTGCTCTTTTTCACACTGGAATTCATCGTGGTTCCCGTCTGCCAGCCATCGTCTAATTGAATTACATCTATGTCAAGCTTTTTTCCTGTTTCAATTTCGTTTTTCAGAAGCTGTTCGCTAATCACTTTATCATTATTGCAATCTCCCCAGGTGTTTGACATAATGTATAAAGAAGAAATACTTTTGCAGTTTTTCTTGTAATATTTTTTATAATCCACCAAAACAGTTTCCTTTTTGCCGACTCCTACTGTGTATCCATACAGGTGTGTGTATTCCTGCTTTTCCCGTACAAGCGCCTCCAAGTCAGGCGCCATAATTCCAATCAACCGATCTCTTTCCACAGTTACTGTGCCAGCACTTTTTTCAACACTATCACTCATGGAAGGTGATTCTTTTACAATGCAAATACAGGAATCTTCCTCAAGATCATTGAAAAGAAATACATTTCCTGAAATACTTTTTGATGTTAATACCAAGTATTCATTTTCAGTTACTGTATTACAATCATAATCGGTTACTGTATTTAACGCCGCACTCTTTATGCTCAATTCGCAAGGAGAAATATCAATCTTATCAAGATAGCAAGATTCGTTTTTCAATTCCCCTTTTATTTGATATTGAAACGTAATAAAAGGAGAATTTTCACTGATACTAATCTCAAGAATAATACCTTTTTTCCCCGTCTCCCACTGGAAAATTGCTTTCAATTTCCCCTCCGAAAGCTTGTCTTCCGAGCACAGAGAAAAGGTTATGTTACAGTGGCTTTTCTCGTATGGAAAATCAGAAAATATACATTGTTTCTCTGAGTAGCCCTCTCGGTTTTCCCATCTGCGGTTATTCTTTTTATCCCAAAGCCAGATATTCCGCAAAGTATTGTCTTTGCATTCGTATTTTCGTTCTATAAGATTATTACCTATCAAAAGAGTATTTTCTTCCATCTTCAGATAGCAATTTTTCCATTCTTTTTTCAACTTTATCACCTCACTATTATTCTAACATACCCAATTTTCTGATGCAATCTTATTATTTTCACATATATAAGAATATTAACACTTTACATTGCATTATCGTTGAGGCTGTGCTAAAATATTGTAAGAGAGAAGGGAGCCTCAAATGGAACGATTTTTAAAATTTCAAGAACAGAACCAACTTGTTTCAGATACCTCGATTCGAGAAAATGAATCCATGCCTTTTCGTTACAATGCTTATTACCCCTTGGTTTTGGAAGAAGCAAAAGAGTTGCCTCTCTATATTGCGGTGATTGGAATCGTTGAAAAGGAAAATGGTATTTTAAGGCCAAAGGGCATTGAACATTATCAGCTTTTGTTCACAAAATCAGGAGAAGGAACAGCAGTGACCTCTCATGGTACCCTCTCCGCAAAGAAACATTCTGTCTTTTTGCTTCCTCCAAATGTTGCCCATAATTACAGAGGAAAGGTTAATCCGTGGAAAACTTATTGCATTACCTTCAACGGAATTGCCGCACAACATATTCTTAAAAATAAGACTGGAATATTTCCCCTTTCCAATTTTGACTTATATGAATCCACGTTCTTTCGTATTTTAGAATGTAAAAATAAAGAAGACTTTGTGTATCAGTCCTCTGCATTACTTTATTCTCTGTTACTTCGGTTGAAAAAAGATATTTTTTCCAATGAAACCCGAAAAGAAAAGACCAACGAAGTTATACGATATATGGAAGAAAACTTTAACCGCCAAATAACGCTTCTGGAATTAGCAAACATTGCCCGTCTTACCCCCCAAAGCTTCTGCAGGAGCTTTAAAATGACATATAAAATCCGCCCCTTTGAATATCTCACACTTCTTCGCCTCCAAAAGGCAAAGGAACTTTTAACCACAGACCGTGAACTTTCCATCAGTGAAATAAGCCGAATGGTGGGGTATAACGCAGTTAGCTATTTTGGGATGCTGTTCAAAAAATTTGAAAAGATGACTCCTGAAAACTTTCGAAGATTTCATTAATTCCAATATCTGATGTCATCCCATACAAAACAACAAATACATCATAAATAAATACCTCACGCTGCCACAATAGCAATCCGTTTTCATTCCGAGTTCCGCAATCTTTTTGTCGTTTCAAAACATCTGTTGTGCCGCCTCCGTCGAATGCAACGGCATGCTGTTAGGGGAATTGTGGAAACGACCTTGGATCATAGAGATTCCTCCGGAATATTTGAAAACCGGAGCCAATCTCTTAAAAGTCACCGTCAGCGGTATCTTGTTCAACGCCATCTATCACAATGCGGAATCGGAGCTGGAGGAAACAACGCTGGAGGGTTGGCCTTATTTCAGCGAAATCATGAATCGTTCCCGCAGGGAACTGCTTTTTGCGATTCCCGAGCGTGAAAAGAATTTAGGGCTACAGCCAATGGGAATCTTAGGCGATGTGTATCTTTTGGAAAACCCGGAAAACCCGTCTTGCATCGTTTTTGAAAAATAAAAAAGAGAGTACAAACAACTTTTTCACCCCCTCCCGGACGGCTGAAAAATTCGGCTCGCCGCAAGAAACAGCCGAGAAAAACATGGGAAAAGAATCCCACAATGCAAAATGCCAATGGTTTTTTAAAGAACCATTGGCATTACTTATTTTTCCGAATTTTTCACTTTTTTCGCTGTCTACCACTCAACCGGTTTTCGCTTCGCCGAGATTTGCGTTCTCCTCCGCACTTCTTTTTTCAGAATATCATACTGAAATTTTTTGCAGGTCGCATCCTCAGCAAACTCTTTTTTTCGTTTTTCGCAATAAACCGTCTCTTCGCCTTCTTTGCGCTTTGCAAACGCACAGAAATGACAAATATCCGGTCCGTCATTTTCCCAAAGAGGAACAAGCTCTTCTTTCACGGGTTAATCCCTCCGATCTCTTGCGAGTAAAATCAAACGAAGCAGATTCATCACCGCTACCAAAGCAGCTGCAACATAAGTAAGCGCCGCGGCGCGCAATACTTTCCTGGTTCCTGCCAAATCCTCCTGCTCCATGAATCCGTTGGATTTAAGTGTGTTCAATGCGCGGGAGGACGCGTTAAACTCCACCGGCAAGGTCACCACTTGGAACAGAACCGTCACCGCAAACAGTATAATCCCTATTTTCAAAAGAATATTTCCAAAAATCAAGCCGAGAAGCGCCAAGGGAATCGCCGCATATGAGGCGAATTGGGTTGCCGGAGCCAATGCATTGCGCACTTTAATCGGCATATAGTTTTCGCTGTGCTGAATGGCGTGCCCCACCTCATGCGCGGCAACTCCAAGGGCGGCCACCGAGGTGTTTTCATAGACATTGTCCGACAGGCGAACGGTATTGCTTCTCGGATCGTAATGATCCGTCAGGTTTCCGCTGACCCGTTCAATCCGAACGTCCTGCAGCCCATTGCTGTCCAAAATAAAACGGGCTACTTCGCGGGCGGTATATCCGGCTTTTGCCGGAATTTTGGAATACTTTGCAAACGCCGATTTCACCATAATGTCTGCCACCAGGGCAATCAGCAATGCAGGCACCACAAGAATCAGGTAATAAATATCGGTCGGATAAAAATACGGCATATCTTTTTCCTCCTATGTTCCTTATTCAAACCGGTCGCCCGGCGCAATTTTGTGTCCGTTCAGACAGTCCTTTACTGACGTTCGTTTGGCTTTTTCAAATTGCAATTCCCTGACATAGAGAATTCCGCCGTTGGCGGCAATCGCCAATCCCTTTTTGGGGTCATACCGCAGAACTTCGCCCGCCCGATTCTCCTTACAGGGTTCCCCAAGGCTCACTTCGCTGAACTTCACCCGTTTTTCCCCGAGATAGGAATAAGCAGAAGGAAAGGGTGTGAGTCCCCGAATTCGGTCATACAGTCTTTGGTAATCCATACTCCAGTCAATCCGCCCATCCTCTTTGAAAATCATGGGGGCATAGCTGGAAAGGCTGTCCTGTTGTTTCTCCGGCTGCAGCTGCCCCTTTTCCAGCTTCTCAAGCGTATGACGAAGCGCGCAGGCGCCCAGCTCCTTCAGTTTATCATGAAGCGTTCCGTACGTATCCTCCGGTTCAATCGGGATCGGAAATTTCAAAAGCATATCGCCCGTGTCCAATCCATCATCCATCCGCATGGTGGTAATCCCGGTCTCCTTTTCCCCCTGGATGATGCTCCATTGAATCGGAGCCGCTCCTCTCAGTTTGGGAAGTAAAGAGGCGTGCACATTGATGCAGCCATATTTCGGATAATGAATCATATAAGGCGGAAGGATCTTTCCGTAAGCCACGACTATAATCAGCTCCGGATCTACCCGGCGAAGCGTTTCCAGAAAAGCTTCATTTTTCAAGGTTTGAGGTTGTTCCACCGGAATGTGCCGGGAAAGCGCAAATTCTTTCACAGGAGGTGCCTGAAGCTTATGTCCGCGGCCTCTCGGCTTATCCGGCTGTGTGACAACCATGGCAACCTCATGCCCTTCCTCCGTAAGCATTTTCAGGCAGTCCACCGAAAATTCCGGTGTCCCCATAAACAAGATTTTCATGTTGCTCCCTCGCTTTGCTATTCCTCTGTTTCCACATACTCCTTGACATGCTGCCGAAAGAGAATGCCCTCCAAATGATCAATCTCGTGACAAAGCGCACGCGCCAGCAAGTCAGTCGCCGTGATGTGGATTTCTTTTCCGTCCCTGTCCTGTGCAATCACCAGAACCTCCTTAGGGCGCACCGTGATTCCATACACACCGGGAATGCTCAGACAGCCTTCCACATCCTCGCTTTTCCCCTTTGCTCCAACGATTTCGGGGTTCACCAGCTCCAGGCATCCGTCGCCGATGTCAATAGTGATCACCCTCTTCAGAATTCCTACCTGAGGGGCGGCAAGCCCCACGCCGTTTGCCTGGTACATGGTTTCCTTCATATCGTCAATCAGATCGTGAAGGCGTTTATCAAATTTTTCTACCTGTCTGGATTTCTGTGAGAGAACCTCATTGCCCTCCAGCACAATTTTCCGCAATGCCATTTTCATACCTCCTTAAAGCATACTTGTCGGATTCACATCTATCGTCAATGAAACTTTTTTGTTCTTAAACTGCTCATAATGTCTCTCAAAGACCCGGTTGAACACCTTTTTCAGCACAAAGGAATTTCTGCATTTCAGAACAGTCCGATACCGGAATTTATCCTTGATTCTCCGCAGGGGAGCCGGTCCGGGGGCAAGAACCTTCAGAATTTCATTCTTTTTCCCGTCCGCAAGAATTTCTTCCCGCAGAATCCGATATGCAGTTTTGATGCTTGCCTTGGCAAGGGCATCCTCTTCGCTTTGGGAGATGATATTGATTATATCACAAAACGGCGGATAAATCATCTCTTTTCTGAAAATTATTTCACTCTCATAAAAGCTCACATAGTCATGCTCTCTGGCATTTTGTATCACATAGTTTTCCGGATCATAGGTCTGCACCACCGCCCGTCCGGCGAGGGCATCCCTGCCTGCCCGTCCGCACACCTGAGCGATTTGGGAAAAAGCCCGCTCGTAACTGCGGTAATCGTTAATATACATGGCGGAATCTGCTGCAAGCACAGCGGCAAGAGTCACTCTTGGAAAATCCAGCCCTTTTGATACCATCTGTGTACCGATCAGAATATCGATCTTCTCGTCCCGAAAGGTGTTTAAAATTTTTTCATGTGCGAACTTTTTACGTGTCGTGTCCACATCCATTCGGATTGTGGTCGCCTGTGGAAACAGGCGATGCACTTCCTCTTCGATTTTCTGTGTTCCGGTTCCGAATCGTTTGATGTATTTGCTTCCGCATTCCGGACAGACCGTGTAGTTCGGAATGCTATAGTCACAGTAATGGCAGACCAGCTTGTCCACACTGCTGTGATAGGTTAAACTGATGTCACAGTGAGGGCATTTTGCCACATAACCGCACATCCTGCAGCTGACAAAGGTGGAATAACCCCTTCGGTTCAGAAACAGAATGGTCTGCTCCTTCCGCTCCAGGTTTTTCCGCAACTCCTCTTGCAGTTCCAGACTGAGCGGCGAAAAATTGCCGTTTTTCAGCTCTTGCCGCAAATCCACCACCGACACTGCCGGAAGGGGACTGTCGTTGGTTCTCGTGTGCATGCACAGCAGTTGATAATCCCCCTGCAGGGCATGATAATAGC
>CAKRUL010000093.1 GCA_934403665.1 uncultured Clostridia bacterium
AAGTGGAGGTTCGGTTTGTCGACCTGAATGCACCGATTATCGATTACACAGACAGCTATAACGGCAACCGCAATATCTTTGTCAATGCAGGAGAATTTGACAAAACGCTGTTTGAAAAGGTCACGGCGAATGATGAGGAATCCGGCATTGCATCCTTTGGAATTGAATATCCGGATGATTTTGATGCAAACGTTCCGGGAAAATATGATGTGAAATTCACGGCGACAGACAATGCAGGAAACACCTCGGTGCTGACCCGCCGGATTCAGGTGATCAGTCCGGAGGATGTGTTTGCAGCGATAAACGGCGCTATTCTTATCCCGAACGAGCAGGCAACCTTTATGCTCGGCGAAAAGCTTGAACTTTCCTTTATGAATGCGGACAAAGCGGGAGACAAGGTTTCTTACGCCTTCGTAAAGGGATACTATAACGGAGCGCAGATGAAGGGAAAACCGACCAAGACGCTCACTTCAGCCAATCAGAAAATACAGCTGGAACCGAAAGAGGCGGGGATGTACACCTTGTTTGTGCAGACAGAAGACCGCAGCATGATGGTTATGTATGTGTTTATTGCAGGATAAGGAGGGCATATCAATGAAAAAAATTATATCGCTGATTTTGGTGATGACCCTGTGCATCGGTTTGATTCCAAGCGGTCTTGTGTTTGCAGACGGCCGCCAAAGCGTGGACAACGGCTATATTATGGTGACTTCCAGTGCCGACGGTTCCGCGTTTGGAATCAACACGCTCAAGGGGATTCCGGCAAAGCGTTTTGATGACAATAAGCCGCTGTTGTATGATGGGGACGACAAGTTTGCCACCTCATACACAACGGTCCGGATTGTTAAAAATCCAAACGGTACCAATCAGGAAATCCGCGACTATGTTTACGGAAGCTCGAAGGGAACCATGACCACGCTTCCCTTTACCTATCAGCTGGACAGTGAACGGGACGTGATTGAGAGTGTGTGGACGGTTGACGGAGTTGCCGTGAAACAGCAGTTGATTGTGAACAAGAATACTGCAAGCGCGCACGGCGGTTATGCCAACATCAAGTATACGTATGAGAACAGCAATGCGGAAAGTGTCGGTGTCGGCGTCCGCATTCTGCTCGATACCAAGATTGCAGATAACGATGCAGGACAGTTCTATAAAAACGGCGGAACCGCCCCCATCACAAAGGAGACGGAGTTCAACGGCGCGAATGTGCCGGAATGGTATTCCATCTCGGACAGCACAACCTATTCGACCACGACCGCATACGGCCTTTTGAAGCATGACTCAATGCAGCGTTTGCCGGACACTCTTCAGCTGGCACACTGGTATAATCTTGCGAACACGCTTTGGGATTATGACGTGAATTCCAGTCTCAACTTTGATGACTATTATAATGAGTATCAGTATCCGGACAGCGCGGTTTCCATTCGGTTTAACCCCGAACTGGTCAACAGCGGCGCAAACGGTTCGGTGGATACCATGTATGGAATCGGCGAACTCAACGGGATGGAATCTACCTCGGATTACTGTGTGATGACCGTTACCCAGAAAGAACTTTTGAAGGCAAACAGTGACAACACAGGTTATGAAAACAATGGGGAAATCACCCTGTATGTTACGGTGGACAATTCGGATCCGGATTCCAAGCAGATTGTCGACGGTCAGCTCAAACTGGTGTTTGAGGATAAACTGCTTGACAATGAGCTGAATATGATTCAAGAACCGGCATTGTGGGTGCCGACCGAGAAGGAAGAGGACGAGACGATCAGCGTCGGCACCATCAACCGCGGAGAAATCAAACGAAACATTCCGGTCACCCTGAAAGCACGGCCGGTGTATGAAAAGAACAAAAACAATAAGGATGAGGATGCTCCGGACATCGTTTATGCTCCGAGGGAGGGGTATACACTCCGGAAAAGCATCGATACAAGAAAAATCATCTTCCAGCTGACAGGAAACGGAACACCGATTCCGTCGGTTGCCAGCAAGATCGTGACTCTGCCGTCTCTCGGCGGGACTTCGGTGGATGTCGGCTTTACCGGCATTGATCCGAAAATCATCTACTATGAAGGGTATTCCTATTTCTCGATTCAGGGAGTAGGAGACAATTTTAACACCCTGACAGACAAATCGAACTGGACGGCATATCTCAAGAACATTGTAACCGGGGAGCGCATCAGCATAGACAGCTTTAACTGCTCGGTTGACACGGAAAACAAACAACTGGGGCTTCTTGTGGATATGGGAGGCAGACTGGGTGAGTTTGAGCTTACGGTAGAGTTTAAAAGCAATTTGGCACATCTGGATGCCAGGATATTTTCCGATGCAAACGATCATATTATCACCTCTGCCGATCCGAAATACAAAAACCGCGGATATTCGCTTGCCGTGATTGCAAGAACCAACGATAAGCGCAATTACGAAATGCGGCTGTTCACTGCGGAGGCAGGTCAAAAACCAATTGAAGATCAGTTCAAAGACTATAAAGAAGAACTGGAAAAAGCAAAGGGCGAAGTTCTGATGGAAGGCCGCGGCGTTTTCAAGGTGTTATACCGGGAGGGCAAAAGTGCCGAGACCTCGACCAATTCCAATCTTGTGATCAGCACCGACGCCGCGACAACAAATAAGGACATTATGGGGTTTGAAACGATTCCGGGTTCTGACAATATCAAGCTGAATCGTATTCTGTATTATAACTCCATGACGCCGCTGACCTTCAAAGCGGATTTCAGCGGAGATACGCCGACCGTCATGCGCGTGGAAGGCGATGGAGATTTGAGCATTATCAATGCCTCGACCATCTGGAAACACAAGTTTATGATTCGCATGGTATTATCCGATTTGTATACCTATGAAGAGGGGGACGAGGAAGGCGGACTTTCCGGCACGACTGCACCTCAGCTTCAATTGCTCGGCGGCGGCTGGCTGCTGCAGAACATGGGCGGATTTATTTTCAACCTGAATTATGGGGAACTCGGCTGTCAGGACGGCAGATATACTATCAACTTCAGCGGTTCCGTCTCCTTCCCGCTCGGCATGAACAAAGACGACAAAGAGCCGGCGCAGAGCGAAGGAAACACTTCCACCGGGGAAACCCCGACGGACACGACACAGCAGGCGGCTGCTTCTCCGCAGGAACAACAGCGATGGAAATGGGCGCGGGCGCAGGGCAGCAGCAGCTGGCAGTCTGCAAGACCCTCCGCAGGAGCGGGTCAGGAATCCGGCTCTTCGGGCAGCGAGAGCGGAAGCAGCAGCGGCGGAGAAACGACGAACAATGCTGCGGCGGCAGAAAGCAACAGCAAAAAGCTGTTTAAGGAAGGAAACTCCGCAACCAATTCTCTGGGGTCATTCGGAGACGGCGGTTCTCTCGGAATTTCCGTGGATTCGATTTTGTTCGGCGAACATGAGGATCGGGACGATGACAGCAAGATTGTCACGGGATTTGTCGGACTTGCGGCGAATGTAGAGATTGAATTGCCCTCTTCGGTGTTCCCGGCAGGCGGTTCTCAAAACAACGATTCCACCATATCGGAGGGCGCATCCAGAGCAAATCCGGTTTCCAATCCGATTGTCAGCGCAGGCAATCACAGGGCAACCACGGCAGAAGGTCAGAATCAGAATGCCCTGAATGCAAGAGGAAAAAACAAAGGGCAGATGAATGGGTTCAGCATGGGCGCTTCTGTGAATACCTATGAATTCAATGCAGGAGTAGACCTTGGCATCGGCATCGGTCCGATCAGTTCCGCTTTCCGGATGAGCCTGGGCGAGACCAACAACGGCAAGATTTGTCTGGACAGCATTTATCTTGAAATCAAGGGCTTTGATATTCCGATTGTTCCGGGCGTATCCAGCTTAAAGGGACTCGGCGGAGGAATCAGCGACCTTGCAAGCTCCATCAACTATAAAGGGGATGCAAGACCTCCTGTTACCGTAAGCGTCATGGCGGTGTTTGACCTTGTGAAGGTTATGGTGATGCAGGCGGATATGTCGATTTCCGGAAACGGGCTGACCTTCAGCATTACCGGGGCACCTGCAGGCTTTGATCAGATTAAGTTTGTAGCCAAAGGGGAATTTGACTGGACAACCGGCTTCAGTATGAAGCTTTCTGGAACGGTCGATTTGTTCTCGGGAATCGTGCTCGGGAACGTGACGCTGGCGCTCACGACAAAGCCGGAATTCTTCATGATGGGCAAAATCAGCGGAAGTCTGAATATTCCGGGGCTTGGCAAGCTGGCAGGCGTGACGCTTGTCATAACGAATAAGTTTATCGCCGGCGGCGTTAAAATTCTGATCTTCAGCGGCGGCTTTGTATATTATTATGACAGCAATACCTTCCGGCTATTGCGCGGAAGCGAGATTGATGAGATTGAAGAAATCGATTTGGATTCACCGGAAATGCCTTCGGCTTCCGGAAGCGGTGGCGGAACCGGTTCACACTCTGCACGGAGAGCGGCACGCTTCCTGGAGGTGATGGAGGTGCCGGATGAGGAAGGGCACATCCAGCTGATGGGAATCGGCTCGGGAGCAGAGGTTGTCGGCTCCACGGTTGACAGCTTTGTAAGCACTTCCTACCACGCTCCTCTGAGTCTGAACAGCACCACCAGCCTGACCACAGAGGTCACAAACGACATGATTGAGGGCAAGGACGTTGTTCTGCGTGTTTATTATGAGAGCGACACCGCTCCCGAACTGAAAGTCAGAAAGCCGGACGGCAATGAATACAGTGTGATTCCGTATGACTATAATCTGACGCAGGACGAAAATAATGCGGCAGGCGCAAATATGCTGCTCAGTGAAAAGGAAGATCCAGACACCGGCAAAACGAAAAAATATGCTTATATCAACCTTGCCAATTCCGCATTGACTCCGGGTTCCTGGCAAGTGGAGTCCACCAACGGCATTGCGATAAGCGATTACACGGTTCTGACCATTCCGACCGTTGAGCCGAAGCTCAGTATCGGTTCGGCAGATGTCACAGGAACCACGCTCAATGTCAGCTGGGAGGCGGACAAAGATGCGAAGGTGAGCGTTGCGCTTGTTCCCTGCAATGACGATGGAACTCCCGTGATCGAATCGTTTACGGACAACGAAGGAAATCTGGTTCAAAATGAACATCCGGGGTATATCGTTACAGGCAACGAAAAAGGTTCCGGCACGAAGAATATTCCGCTGGAGATTCCCTCCGGACAGTATATTGTGCGCATCGATTCTATCTTGAACAACAGTATGTTTAAGAGTGCATACACACAGAATCCCATGCAGTATGTCAACCCCAAAACACTGAAAGTTCCGGAAAATTTCCGGGCATGGGCAGGCGGCGACGGACGCATTGACGTTTCCTCCGATGTTCCCGAGCATGCAACGGGCATACAGTTTAAGGTTTACAAAAAGCTGAGCAACGGCAGCCTTGAGCTTCTGCCAGCGATCGGCGGATATGTCGGCGACACTGAAAAACAGGGCAGCATCACAAGCTATTTCAAGGGAAGCAATACCATTGTCGACGAAAACGGCGTGCCGCAGAAAACGTCTTCCATTGTTCCGGGAGAAACGTATTATGTGGAGGCATACGCAGTGAATACGAACGAGGGAAGCGGCTATTTCAGCAGTCCTATTGTTCGGAGTGAAGAAGTCACGGTTCCTGTTCCGACACCGCCGGAAGCAGATGTCACCATCGTGTCTTACGATGCGAAGAACAGAACCGACAGCAAAAATATTGCGTATCTGCAGGCGAGAAGTTCCAATGTGCTGATTGAATATGACATCAAGAATTTCGGAACGGCGCCGAATGATGAAGTGACCGTCCGGTTTGATATTGATGAGAAGCAATACGGAAGCGAACTGGTAAACAATTCCGCAACCGGCGGAAAAGGCTATGCGGCGTTCGAGCTCTCGGACGGAGACCATATCGTTGAAGTCGTGTTTATCAATAAAGCGGGCGATGTGACCGTTGAGACCAAAAAGTTCTCTGTGGACACGATTCCCGCCGATATCAAGATCGAATATCCGCAGAACGGAAGCTTCTTTGATCCGTCCGTTGGCATCCCGATCAGACTGACAACGGATGACAGTGTCACGATCGATGTGTATCTCGATCAAAACCAGGTGGTTGCGGGACAGTACATCAAAAATGCAGACGGCTTGTTTGAAGAGACCATCAAAGTGCCGAATCCTGCCTATTCGCATGAGGTGCGGAT
>CAKRUL010000094.1 GCA_934403665.1 uncultured Clostridia bacterium
TCCAAGAGCAGCTTCTGCTTGATATCCCACAGCTTCTGCGACAGATCCACATAATAGCTGTGCGGATTTTCAAACCGTTTCACTTCATCCCAAATGCGGTCGATTTCATTCAGGCAATATGCCTTCACCTCGGACAGAGGCGGAAAGTCATACACCAGTTTTCCCCGTTTCATAATGGGAACCAGCAGCTTTTCCGCTTTGAAATTGCTCACCTTTTTGCGTTTCCAGGTGTGCTCGGGATCAAACAATTCATAAGGCTTTGATTCGTCAATTTCCTCGTCAAACAGCGTGATGACATCCGCCATCGCCATGCCGGTTTCCTTGTGATACAGCCGGTATAAGGATTTAAAGGCAGGGTTGGTGATTTTCATCACATTTTCGCTGACCTTGATTTTCGGAATTTCTTTTCCGCCCCGAAAAACAGCCGCCAGCTTATAAACACCGCCGAACACCGGCTCGGATTTGGAGGTGATCAAACGCTCGCCGACGCCGAAGGTATCGATGCAGGCTCCCTGCACCAGCGTATCCCGAATGATATATTCGTCCAAAGAGTTGGAAACCACAATCTTGCAATCCTCAAAACCGTTTTCGTCCAGTATTTTACGCATTTTCTTGGACAGATAGGCAATGTCGCCGCTGTCGATCCGCACTCCCTTCGGGCGGAAGCCCTTCGGAATCAGAACCTCATTGAACACCTTGATGGCATTGGGAAGTCCCGATTTCAGAACATGATAGGTGTCAATCAGCAAGGTGCAGTCCTCCGGAAACATTTCCGCATATGCCTTGAACGCCTCATATTCGCTGTCAAAGCTCTGCACCCAGCTATGCGCCATGGTGCCCAGTGCAGGAATTCCGAACATTTTGTCGGTGATGGAACAGCTTGTCCCGACACATCCGGCAATATAGGCCGCTCTTGCACCGTACACCGCGGCGTTGATTCCCTGTGCACGCCGGGAACCGAATTCCATCACCGCTCTGCCGTCTGCCGCGCGAACGATCCGGTTCGCCTTGGTTGCAATCAAAGACTGATGATTCACCGTCAGCAAAAGCATGGTCTCCACCAGCTGCGCCTGAATAATCGGTCCTTTGACCGTGACAATCGGCTCGTTGGGGAAAATCGGCGTTCCCTCTCTGACTGCCCAGACATCGCATGCAAATTCAAAATTCCGGAGATATTGCAAGAAATCCTCGCTGAAGATATGCTTGCTGCGCAGATATTCGATATCGCTGTCGTCAAATTTCAGATCGCTTAAGTATTCCACAAGCTGTTCCAGCCCTGCCATAATGGCAAAGCCGCCATCGTCCGGCACCTTGCGGAAAAACATATCGAACACGGCCTCCGTGTCTTGAAAATGATTGTCGAAATAGCCTTGGGACATCGTAAATTCATAAAAGTCCGTCAGCAATGAAAGATTTAAATCCTTTGCCATAAAAATGCTCCAATCTGCCGTTGTTACAGGCTTTTTTCTCTTTGGAATTGATTTTTTGCAAAATATTTTAAGAATACTGAAACTTTTTCGTTTGGGAGCCGTCTAACAGAATGAAATCCCGATTACCGCTCAACAAAGCGGTAACCCCTTCTTTTTCAAACGGTTCGGCAAAAAGCTTGCCGAACACCGTATAACCTCCAAACTCCACCTTGGCCTCTCAAGATTCTTGAGAGGCATTTTTTTTGCTTTTGTTCTTCGCACAGCGCTCCATCACAGAGACATCCGGCGGCACCAGAATGGTCTTAAAGTTGCTGTAAGTCACCATGCCCGGTTTCGCCCCCGGCGGCTTTTTCACGAATTTGATCTCGGTATAGTCAATCTCCGCTTTTCCGGAGCTGCTCGCCTTGGAATGGATGGCGGCAAGAACCGCCGCTTCATACAGGGTGGTGTCGGGCACGGGGAGCCCGTTTGTAATCACCAGCGTGTGGGAACCGGGATAGGTTTTCACATGAAGCCACAAGTCCTTCGGCCGCGCAACCCGGAAGCTCAGCTCGTCATTCTGATGATTGTTTTTCCCGACCAGAATGGGAAAGCCGTCACTGCTCATAAATTCCTGATAAGCGGTTTTGACCGTTTTTTTCTTTTTGCCCTTTTTCGCTTTCAAATATCCTGCCTGTGTAAGTTCCTCCGCAATTTCGTCGATCTCGTCCTGCGTTGTGATCCATGCAAAAGAGCTCTGCACACTCTCCAGATAAAACAGTTCTTTCTTTGCTTTTTCCAGCTGCTCGGCGGCCATCTCCTCCGCCGTTTTCATCTTCTGATATCGTTTATAGTACCGCTGCGCATTCTGCGCCGGGGTAAGATTGTCCTGCAAGGGAATCGTCACGTTCCGGTTCCCGTCGTAATAGTTCTCCGCCTCCAGCGTTTTTTCCCCGCCTTGAAGGCGATACAGATTCGCGGTGATCAGCTCGCCGTAAAGACGGTATTTTTCCTTGTCCGCCGCATCGAAAAGCGTCTGCGTGTGAATGCCGATTTTCTTTTCCAGCCTTTCGATCTGGCTGTTCAGATGCTTCTGCAGATCATGACTGCGCTGGCTGATTTTCCGTTTCAGATGCAGACGCCGATAAAAAGCGTCCACCGTTTTGCTTACGGAATCGAGAGAGACCACGGAACATTCCTTTCCGTACTGCGTCAGCTCCACACAGGAAAAATATTTCGGCATCCCCTGCTCCGAAACGATGCAAGGGTGAAATATGCCCTCTTTGACCGACTGAAAAAACGCTTTTGTTTCGGTGAAAAGCCGCTCCCGTCCGGACAAATCTCCGGGAGGAAGAATCTTGGAAACCGTGCCGAACGCCCGGTAAGCAATCTCACGGGAAACCAAGGGCGAAACCCCCAGAAAGGCCTCCATCGCAAACGAATCCGCGCGGAGATCCTCCTTGCGCAGAACCCGTTCTTTCAGAGCCTCCTCGTCATCGTCCAAAAAACAGAGCTTCTCCTGCGCAGGCGCCGTCTCATAAAAAAGCCCCGGTAGAAGCTGACGCTTGCTGGAAACCGTCAGATCCACCCGCTTCACGGAATCAATCACCAATCCCTTTTCGCTGACCAGAACGATATTGCTGTGCCTTCCCATAATTTCAATATACAGAGATTTTTCGCACAAATCACCCATTTCATTATAGGTTTCCACCCGAATCCGAAGAATCCGGTCGGACTGGATCTGTTCGATTGCAGTGATTTTCCCCGAACCCAGATGCTTTCGCAGAAGCATACAGAACAAAGGGGGAGAAACCGGGTTCTGAAAGGTTTCCTCGGTCAGATGAATCCGCGGATAATTCGCATCCGCGCTCAGAAACAGCCGATAGTTTTCACCGCCGCTGCGAATGAGAAGCACAATCTCGTCGCTCTCCGGCTGATAGACCTTGTCTATTCTGCCGCCCAACAGCTTCTGCGTCAATTCGGTTTTTACTGCGTGCAGCACCACGCCGTCAAATGCCATAGTCTTTCTCCGTTCCGCCGCACAAGCGGCTTCATTTAGAAGGATCTTCTCAGATTCTCTACAAATTCCTTGTTGTCCTTGGTGCAGACCAGACGGCTGATGACATGCTCCGTCACCTCCATCACATTCTGCCCGTAAAGCGCTTTCCGAATCGCCCAAATCGCCTGCAATTCGTTGGAATCCAAAAGCAAATCCTCTTTGCGGGTTCCGGAGCGGTTGATGTCAATCGCCGGGAATACCCGTTTTTCCGACAGTCTCCGATCCAAGTGCACCTCCATATTGCCGGTGCCCTTAAATTCCTCAAACACCACGTCGTCCATCCGGCTTCCGGTATCCACCAATGCGGTGGCAAGAATGGTAAGAGAACCGCCGTTTTCAATATTCCGTGCGGCGCCGAAAAACTTTTTCGGCTTATGCAGTGCCGCCGGGTCCAAACCGCCGGACAGCGTTCTGCTGGAAGGTGCAACCGTCAGGTTATAAGCCCTTGCCAGACGGGTCAGGCTGTCCAGAAGAATCACCACGTCCTTCTGATGCTCCACCAGCCGCTTCGCCCGTTCCAGCACCATCTCGGCAACGATGGTATGGTTCTCCGGCAGTTCGTCAAAGGTGGAATAAATGACCTCCGCATCCACACTGCGCTTAATATCCGTCACTTCCTCCGGCCGCTCGTCAATCAGAAGCACGATCAAAACCACCTCGGGATGATTGTGCTTGATGCTGTTGGCAATATCCTTGAGCAATGTGGTTTTCCCCGCCTTCGGCGGCGCCACGATCAGCCCTCTCTGCCCTTTTCCGATCGGTGCAATCAAATCGATCATCCGCATCGCAAAGGCATTGGATTTTGCCTCCAGCCGCAATCTTTCATTGGGATAAATCGGCGTGAGCTGTTCAAAGGGAACTCTGCGGATCGCACACACCGGCGGATCCCCGTTGATGCTGTCGATATAGATCAAAGCCGCAAACTTCTCGCCCTCTCTCTGCATTCTCGCCTTTCCGCGCAGCCAGTCCCCTGTCTTCAAGTTGAACTTGCGGATAAAGGTGGGCGACACAAAAATATCGTCCGGGCAGGACAGATAGTTGTCGCCGCGCAAGAACCCATAGCCATCCTCCAGCACTTCCAGAATACCCTCCACATGATCGTTGTCCTTGGAGGATTCCTTGGGCTTTTCGGCTCTGCCCTGTTCGGTTTTTTCCGCAGTTTTCGGCGAATGCACCGCTTCCCGTTCCGTATTTTTCGGGCGGCGTTTTTCTCCGTCCGCCTTCACGGCTCTTTCGCTTTGGGCGGCGCGTTTCTTTTCGGTCTCGCGAATCAGCGCCTTCAGGTCGTCTTTTTTCAGCCTGGAGCCGCCTTTGATCTGCAGCTCCTTGGCATACGCCCGAAGCTCGTCAATCTTATAGGTTTCAATCTCCTCCACAGAAAACATAATGTTTTTCCTTTCTTTTCGGCTCCCGTCCGGAAGCCGGAAAACCGCACAAATTTTTTCGTCTCTTTTTTAGAACATATCTTTTTTTGCAAGAAAGATTGCCGCGATGCCGGTGATTCCCAGCGATAACGCAATCGGGAACCAAAATTGCGGCACGGGCAGTCCCTCCACATTCATTCCGTAAAAACTGGAGATCATCGTGGGGATCGCCATCAGAATCGTGATGGAGGTCAGCACCTTCATCACGATGTTCAGATTATTGGAAATGACCGAGGCAAAAGCGTCCATGGTTCCGCTCAGGACGCTGGAATAGATATTGGACATCTCGATGGCCTGCTTGGTCTCGATCAGAACATCCTCCATCAGCTCCTCGTCTTCCTCATACATTTTGACAAACCGTCCGCGGCGCATCCGCTCCATCGTGATTTCATTCGCCTTTAAAGAGGTGGAAAAGAACACAAGGCTTTTTTCCAGATCCAGAAGCAGAATCAGCTCCTTGTTCCGCAAAGAGCGGTGCAGCTGTTTTTCCACGTTCTTGCTGATGCGGTCAATCTGCTTCAGATAAAACAGGAAACGGGTTGCCACCCGATACAGAATCTGCAGAATAAACCGCGTTTTCATATGTGTATGCACATTGCGCACCTGTCCGCTGACAAACCCGTTCACCACAGAGGTGTCTTTGGTGCAGACGGTGATGATGCAATCTTTCGTTGTGATAACGCCCAAAGGCAGCGTTTCAAAGATGACCTTCTGGTCTTCCTTTTCGGTGGTCGGAACGTCGACTACAATCAAAGTCTGATCGTCCTCCGCCTCAATACGGGAGGTCTCCTCCACGTCCAATGCAGCATTCAAAAAAGACGGATCCACATGAAGCTGTTGAATCATCAAATCCAGCTCCTGCGGAGAAGGTGCCACCATATTAATCCAGCAACCTGGTTCAAATGTATTGATTTCTTCAATTTTGCCGTTATTCGACTTGTAGATGTAGTACATTTGTCTCACCTTCTTTTCTTTTTTATGTAGAATGCTTACCGGGGGTATCGAAGCTTCATGCCAAACAGCGTGAGCTGATCATTGCACAGAAGCCTCCCCACTGCCGATACCTGCAAATCATCCCGAACCATCGCATACGCCTCTGTGGTCGGAAGATAGGAAATCACCATAATAATTAAGTATACCACAATAATGCCCTGAACACAACCGAAAATCCCACCTAAAAATGAATTGATCGGCCCGATAATTTTGACTTTATTCACTGCTTTTCCGATTTTTTTCGCCAGACGAATCAAAAGGCGAATCCCTACAAAGAGCAAAAG
>CAKRUL010000095.1 GCA_934403665.1 uncultured Clostridia bacterium
ACCGCCAGCGCCGAAATCGTTGCAGCGTTTGATTAGTGTTGTGACTTCTTTTTTCCGGAACAAGCGCTGAATTTTTCGTTCCTCCGGCGGATTTCCCTTCTGCACCTCCGCTCCGCAGGTCTCAATCGACTGTTCTGTGTGTGCTTTGGAGGAGCCGGTAGCGCCGCCGCAGCCATCCCTTCCTGTTCTTCCGCCCAGCAGAACGATCTGATCACCCGGCTGAGGCACAGTGCGAATCACATTTTCTTTCGGAGCTGCACCGACGACCGCACCGATTTCCATCCGTTTTGCAATATAGGATTCGTCATAAATTTCGCGCACCAATCCGGTAGACAGTCCGATTTGATTTCCGTAAGAGCTGTAGCCGTGAGCCGCAACGGTGGAAATCTTTCTCTGAGGCAATTTTCCCTTTATGGTTTCCTCCACGGTTTTCCGAGGGTCGCCGCTTCCGGTGACACGCATCGCCTGATAGACATACGAACGGCCCGACAACGGATCGCGAATGGCGCCGCCCAGACAGGTCGCCGCACCGCCGAAAGGCTCGATTTCCGTCGGATGATTATGCGTCTCGTTTTTAAACATCACAAGCCAGGTTTCCGGCTTTCCGTTGACATCCACCTCAACTTCGATAGAACAAGCATTGATTTCTTCGGATTCATCCAGATTATCCAAAACGCCCTTCTTTTTCAGTTCCTTCATGGCGATGGTTGCCAAATCCATCAGACATATCGGCTTTTCTTTTTTATCCTGATAAACAAACTTTCTGGATTGCAAATACTCTTCATAAACCTTTTGAATGACCGGATCTTCAATCTCCACACCGGTCAGGTGAGTAGAAAAAGTGGTGTGCCGGCAATGATCCGACCAATAGGTATCGATCATCTTCATCTCAGTCACGGTCGGATTGCGTTTCTCCACATCCCGGAAATACTCCTGACAAAATTTGATGTCGTTCAGATCGCAGGCGAATCCATTCTCTTTCAGAAACGCAAAAAGCCCGTCTTCGTCAAGTTGGATAAAACCGTCAAACACCTTCACCTTGTCGGGCGTTTTGACTTGCATATCCAGTGAATCCGGCTTCTGTAAACCGGCTTCTCTTGAATCAACGGGATTGATTACATACTGTTTGATTTTTTCCATATCTGCATCGGAAACCGCGTCATTAACGGCATATACCTTTGCAACCTTCACATCCGGCTTTGCCTGTCCGGTCAGAATCTGAATACACTGCGCCGCAGAATCCGCTCTCTGGTCGAACTGCCCGGTCAGATATTCCACCGCAAACACCTTATAACCCGTGAAATCCACCGTTTCCAGAGAAAGGGTGTCTACCTGCGGTTCCGAAAAGATGGTATTCTGTGCCTTTCTGAAAATTTCCTCATCGATTCCCTGAACATCATAGCGCACCAAGATACGAACATCCCTTAAGTCGGGGATTCGGAGATTTTCGGTCAAGTCGTTTAAGACGCCCTTTGCCTCCACTGCAAACGCAGGTCTCTTTTCTGAAAAAACGCGAACTATTTTCATCTATGATCCTCCATTATTCTAATTCCAAAAGAACGGTTTTGAACCCCAATTTCTCCGCTTCCTGCTTGATATGGGATGAAACGATTTTATATTGTTCTTCTTTTTTTGCTTCTATTTTTACGATATCACCGCGTATTCTCGCGCGCAGATACCCCTGCACACCCAAAGCACGGATTTTCTTTTCCAGCTCCCAGCAAAGGGCAAGCCGCTTTTCGGTCAGCCCTTCCCCGACGGGAAAGCGGGTGGCAAGACAGGACATGGACGGCTTCACATAATCGGCGAATCCGAATTTCTGCAAAAGGGCATAAACCTCCGGCTTCGTGATGCCGCAATCGGCCAGCGGTTTGCCGATCGACAATTCCTCCGCCGCCTGCAAGCCCGGCCTGTCCTGCCCCAGATCGTCTGCATTGGTGCCGTCTAACACGGCATCAATGCGATGATTCTCTGCATAACAGATACATTTTTGCATGATGTTTTTTTTACAGTGATAACAGCGATCCCTTCGATTAAACCGGAAAGCGTCCACCGAAAATTCCTCCGCCGGAAAAACAACCTGACGAATATTCAGCCGCTCACAGAGCTGTGCCGCCGCCTGCAGTTCCTCATCCGGCACCATGCTCCCCCGGGCTGTCAGCGCTGTAACCTTTGTGTTTCCTAAGGCTTGAACCGCCAAACAGCAGAGAAGTGCGCTGTCTGCGCCGCCGGACAATGCCACTGCAACGGAATCAAATGTTCTCAGACACTGATACACTTTCTCTCTCTTGCACAAAATCAATTCATTCTTCATGAGTGCTCTCTGGCGTTTCCCC
Organism: uncultured Clostridia bacterium; assembly: GCA_934403665.1. The sequence continues at coordinate 2,337 of CAKRUL010000095.1, forward strand.
TTTCTTTTGCTTCATCTTTTCCAAGAAATCGCAAACCTCTTCCTTGGATATGGTGCTCAGATTATTAAAGGAACATTGAACCGCCTGCTCCAATGCCTTCACAGCATTTTCACAATCTCCTTTTTGCTGCAGGACAAGTGCATAATTATAATATGCCTCCGGAAATTTCGGTTTTTTCGGCATCAGCGTTTCATAAACTTCCAGAGCTTTATCATACTGACCATCCAAGTAAAGCGCCTGACCGTAATTATCCAACAGCACGGGATGCTCGTCATTGTATTCCATTGCCTCTTCGCTGAATGCCACCGCATCCTTCGGGTCGTTTAAGAGATTATATAAATACCCCAATGTGCAATACACATTTGTGGTTTTATAATTCGCATAGACTTCGTTCATCATCTCTTTTGCTTTCTCCGGACTGCCTTCCTTATAAAGCACCAAAGCAAAAACCGCTTTTGCCTCATATTTCATGCCGGAAGACACTTTCGGATCTGCAATAATCTGTGAAAGCATCTGCCCGGCCTTCTGCACGTCGCCCAGCTTCAACTCGGTGAACGCATATCGTATCTTTGTGAATGGCTCCACCTTTTTAAAGCGGCACGCTTTGCAGAAAACCTCCAGCCCCTCTTTCACCTTTCCTTTGGAGATCAGCTGTGTTGCTCTCCAAACCAACAGATAGGGAAATTTGGGCACAACATTAAACAATACAAAAAAGATCAGAAACAGTGTCAGCAATAATGCGAGCGGACTCATAAAATCACCCTGTCTTCTTTCAAATTAAAATTCTGCCGTTCCGACGGTTCTCGGGAAGGGCAATACATCCCGGATATTCTGCATCCCGGAAAGATACATGATCGCCCGCTCAAAGCCCAAGCCAAAGCCGGCATGTTTACAGCCGCCGAAACGCCGGGTATCCAAATACCACCAGTAATCTTCCTCCTTCAGCCCCAGCTCCTTCATTTTTGCGAGCAGGACATCCAGCCGTTCTTCCCTCTGGCTTCCCCCGATGATTTCGCCTACGCCCGGCACCAGCAAATCCATAGCTGCTACCGTTTTTCCGTCATCGTTCAGGCGCATATAAAACGCTTTGATCTCCTTGGGATAGTCTGTGACAAACAGAGGTTTTTGGAAGACCTGTTCTGTCAGATAGCGCTCATGCTCCGTTTGTAAATCGATCCCCCATTTTACGGGATACTCAAACTTCTGACCGGACTTCTCCAAGATCTCGACCGCCTCGGTGTAGGTCACATGTCCGAATTCCGAGTTCAGAATATGCTGCAGCCGTTCCAACAGTGTTTTATCGATAAATTGATTGAAAAATGCCATTTCCTCAGGAGCATTGTCCAGACAATACTGAATGATAAATTTCAGCATCCGTTCCGCCAGATCCATATCATCCTTCAGATCCGCAAAAGCAATTTCCGGTTCCACCATCCAAAATTCTGCGGCATGCCGAGCCGTATTCGAATTTTCCGAACGGAAGGTGGGACCGAACGTATAGACATTCTTAAATGCCATAGCATAGGTTTCCGCCTCCAACTGACCGCTGACGGTCAGGTTGGTGGATTTTCCGAAGAAATCCTTGGAATAGTCTGCCTTGCCGTCCTCGGTTTTCGGAACGTTCGCCATGTCCATCGTAGTGACATGGAACATTTCTCCTGCTCCCTCGCAATCGGAGCCTGTAATAATAGGAGTATGTACATATACAAACCCGTTCTCGTTAAAAAACTTATGAATCGCATAAGCAACCACACTTCTTAAGCGAAACACCGCAGAGAAGGTGTTGGTCCGCGCGCGCAAATGCGCCTGCGTTCTCAGAAATTCAAAGGAGTGGCGCTTTTTCTGCAAAGGATACTCCGGTGCGGAAGAACCTTCTACCACAATGGAGACCGCCTTGATTTCAAAGGGCTGTTTTGCCTCCGGCGTCAGCTCCAAAACACCGCACACCGTCAAAGCCGCACCCACATTCTGCTTTGCAATTTCTTTATAATTGTCTATCTTTTCGTTTTCAAAAACAACCTGCACGCTTTTGAAAAATGTGCCGTCGTTCAGTTCGATAAACCCGAAATTTTTCGCATCACGGATGGTACGAATCCAACCGCTGACCTTTACTTCTTTTCCTCCCAGCCGTTCCGTCTCGCGAAACAACTGTTTTACACTTACATAATCCATTCTCTTCCGATTCCTTTCCGCCGAATTGAAATAAGGTAGTATATCATACTACCTTATTTTCTATATATTCAGTTATACCACATTTTCTACAACAATTCAATATGATTCATTGCACAATCGCAAATCATTTTTTGATCCCACATGGAGGATTGCACCTCACCGATATGTGCTTTCTTCAAAAGAAACATGCAAAGACGGGACTGTCCGATTCCGCCGCCTACCGTATAAGGCAGGTATCCGTTCAGCAAATCCGTATGGAATTTCAGATGAATCCGTTCTTCACACCCTGCTTCCTTCAACTGAGAAAGCAGTGCTTTTTCATCCACCCGAATTCCCATAGAAGAAATTTCAAACGCCTGATTCAGCACCGGATACCACAGAAGAATATCCCCGTTCAGCTCCCAGTCATCATAATCGGGCGCCCGCCCGTCATGCGGTTTTCCGTTGCTCAGCTTGCCGCCGATTTTCATAAGAAACACTGCTCCGCATTCCTTCGCAATGGCATTTTCCCGTTCTTTCGGCGTTTGATCCGGATATTTGTCCAAAAGCTCCTGTGTGGTGATATATGTGAGTTTATCCGGCAATATTTTTGGAATTTCGGGATAGCTTTCACAAACGAATTGCTCCGTATCCTTCAATGCGGCATAGATGTCCTCCACAATGCTTTTTAAGGTTGTCTCGTTGCGTTCTCCCTGAGAAATAATTTTTTCCCAGTCCCACTGATCCACATAAATGGAATGGAGATTATCCAAATCTTCATCGCGGCGGATGGCATTCATATCGGTATACAACCCTTCCCCATGATTAAAATCATATTTTTTGAGCGCCATTCTCTTCCACTTGGCAAGAGAATGAACCACTTCTACCCGGTTGTTCCCGATGCCCTTGACCTCGAAACTGACCGGACGCTCCACACCGTTCAAATTATCGTTCAAACCGGTTTCCGGCAGAACAAACAGCGGAGCAGAGACTCGTTTTAAATTCAGTTTATTCACAAGCTCAGTCTGAAAATGATCTTTGATGTGTTGAATCGCTTGTTCTGTTTCGAGAACTGACAGATAAGATTTATAATCCTTCGGGATAATCAACTTGGCCATTCAATCTCCTCCTATTTCTTCGTTGCTTTTTTATTTTAACACAGTTTCAGGGGAATGAAAAGGAGATTTTCAAAAACCGTTACATTTTTTAATGAATAAAGTAATTTATTTACAGTTTCATTCCGCCGTGTTTTTTCATTCTTCTGCCAGTTTTCTCAGATAAGCAATCTTTCTTTCCCGTTCTTGCAAGCCGACCGTGTGTTTCATAAAAGGATATACATGAACCTGTTTCGGGACATTCATACGCTGATATGCCCCCATAAAAAACCGCGCGGGACACACATTGTCCTTTTCTCCGACTGCCGCAAGAACCGGACAGGTGATTTTATCCGCCATGTTGATCAAATCAAAATAGCTGACAGTTTCAAAGACCTTGTCTGCGTTCTCCGGATATCTTCTGATATAGTCTGCCGCAGCAGCAAAGGACCCGTATTCCCCTTCAATCCGTTTATCAATCTGACAATTGCTCGGCACATCACACAGGAC
>CAKRUL010000096.1 GCA_934403665.1 uncultured Clostridia bacterium
ACATAAACCTTTCGGTTGTGTCCGGCAACCACAATGTCGTCGTCAAAGCATTTGCAGATTTCGCCCGGAATGCTGGAAACATCCATGTCGCATTCACAGCAGCAGCTGTCAGACTTGTCAACGATTTTTGCGTTCAGCGCAATGGGGTCAACCACTTCCACGATTGCTTTGGGCAGATTTGTTTTGACACATTCTGCGATATCGGAATCATTGGGGCGATATTTGGACGAAAAGATTTTGGCATTTCCTTCGGAACCGAAAAGAATAATCTTTTTGTCGAAGGTTGCCAGCCCTTCCACCAATACGGGTCTGCCGCAGCCGGTGAACACATCCAGATATACCTTGAAGAAGTATTTTAAATCCACCGTATAGAAGCCCTTGTTAAAAGGTACCGGTTCCACATCGGTGTAAACCCAGATGATTTCGGCTTTCCGGAATTTCACGTTGATTGCCCGATCGACGATCTCCTGGCCGCAGACTGTCAGGAACACTCTAAGATCCTCAAGGCAGTCCTTTTCCTTACAAGCGTCATAAACTTTATCCGTATGTATACAGACCTTGTCTCGGATGGATGAGTTGTTTCCGTTCGGATTACATTTATCAGCCATGCATCATAACCTCCATTTAAAATTGATATAGAGAGATTCGTCTCAATCTCAATAATATCATATGACAAAATCCGCTATAAGTGACTATTTTTTATCCCCCTTTCCAAATTGTTTTCCAAGGAAGCAAACGTCTCTGAAAAAAAGTCTTTCCTTTTCTGCCAAAGTGTGATAAAATGCTTTTTGTAGTACGCACTTTTGTGCGGGTAGGGTCTCTATCCGGCTCGGATAGGGTTTTCATGAAACAAGAGAAGGACGGTAGGTAACATGGTACAGACAGTATCAATCGTAGCATTATGTCTTTTTGCGGTTCTGATGATTGCAGTCGGCATCGTCAGCGCCCGGCAAACAAAAACAATGGATGGCTTCCTGCTCGGAGGCCGAAAAATCGGGGCGTGGGTTTCCGCCTTTGCGTACGGCACCTCTTATTTTTCCGCAGTCATTTTTGTGGGATATGCGGGAAAACACGGTTGGGACATCGGCTTTGCAAGCCTCTGGATCGGGATCGGAAATGCCGTGCTGGGCTGCCTGTTGGCATGGCTTTTGCTGGCAAAACGCACACGCTCTATGACACATACCTTGAATGTGAAAACAATGCCGGAGTTTTTTGAAGCACGTTATCAATGCACCGGTATGAAAATATATGCGGCCATTATTATTTTCGTCTTTTTGGTGCCGTATTCCGCAGCGGTTTACAAGGGGCTCGGCTCCATGTTTCATGCGGTTTTCCCGTCGGTTTCGGTGACAGTTTGGATTCTGATTGTAGCGGTTCTGACGGCGGTTTACCTGGTTTTGGGCGGCTATGTGGCAACGGCTTACACCGATTTTATCCAAGGGATTATTATGATATTCGGTGTGCTTGCAATGGTGATTGCGGTCGTGAGAAATCCGGCGGTCGGCGGCTTTTCTGCCGGCATTGAAAAGATTAAGGCGATCGACCCCATGCTGACCAATGTGTGGGGCGGCGATAACTGGAAATTTTTATGCACGAATATCCTGCTTACCAGCTTCGGCACCTGGGGATTGCCGCAGATGGTGAACAAATATTATGCGATTAAGGATGAAAAGGCAATCCGCACGGCGACCGTGGTTTCCACCCTGTTTGCTTTTGTGATCGGGTGCGGCGCTTATTTCATCGGTTCGCTTTCCCGTTTGGTTTTGAACAATCAGCTTCCGCAGGGAGGGCATGATGCCGTCATCCCGTCCATGCTGATGCAGGCTTTGGGCGGCGACAATCTGGTGACAAATATCATCCTTGCCGTGATTCTGCTTCTGTTGCTTTCCGCTTCGATGTCTACACTGGCATCGGTGGTTCTGACCTCGTCATCGGCAATCTCGGTGGATTTGATCCCCACAGTCAAAAAGAACTATTCCGCAAAGCATCAGATGGCGCTGACGCGTTTTCTGTGCTTCCTCTTTGTCGGGCTTTCGTTTTGGTTTGCCACAATGAATCTGGCAATCATCGTATCGATCATGTCCTTCTCCTGGGGCGTGGTGTCCGGCTGCTTTATCGGGCCTTACCTTTGGGGCATCTATTCCAAAAAGATCACCAAGGCAGGCGCATGGGCAGGCATGATCGGCGGACTGGTAACGGTCGGCGGTATGCTGTTGTTTGATATCCTGAAAGGTCTGCCGCTTGCCGGCGGTTTGGCTGCCGCGTTCAAAGCGGCAAGCGCCAATGCTCCGGTATATGGGGTCGTGGCGATGGCGGTCTCCCTGGTGATTGTGCCGCTTGTCAGCAAAGTGACCCGAAAGATGCCGGAGGCATATATGGAACAGGTTTTTAAGAATTAACAGGGTTTTGACCATCAAAATGCGGCTGTCTCAAAAAACAAATTGAAAGACAGCCGCATTTTTCTTTTTACAACGGACAAATGGCGCAAAGCAAGAGACTTTGAAGTTTTCCCTCCTTTTTGATGATTTGAAAAAACACAGAAATCAAAAAAAAATTCTCTTGATTTTGAAGCATTGTTTTAGTATGATTGTAAGGAAAGACGCATCTTTGCGTGCGAAAAAAACAATTTAGGAGGAATCGTATGACATTGGAACAATCGATACAACAGATACAGAACCAGGTAAAGGAACTGCGTAAAAACACGCAGATGGCAGAAAAAAACAAATTGCCGGGGAACACTTATTTTTTGCCGGACGAATCGGCGCTCTGTCTGCCGCGCGGAGACGGAGAAGCACGCTATCCATACAGCCATGACGGATTCACTCTGTGGGCAGGCGCCTCCGGCACGATGTATGCCGGTGAAAGCACTTTCACTGTTTTTCAGCAGATGACGGAAGGCAATGAACCGAAAATCGCCTTCTTTGCCGGTTTTGAAAAGGAGAACGGCAGCTTTGAACCCATTTCTTTGCTGGGCGTTCCTGCGCATACCCCGGCATTGGAATTGCAGAGATATACCGTTTATACCCCAAGCGCAGTTTACTATTTCACCGAAACCGAAAGAGCGGACTTTGCCGTGCGGGTCTTCATGACAGAGGAGAAAGAGATTTTCTTTTCCGTTCATGCGGTCAATAAACTGGACAAACCGCTGAAGCTGTATTTGTCCTCCTATTGGAATCCTTTGCTGATATACGGCGAGAACGACAATGCGATTTTGCGCTGGTATCGGTCATGCCGTGCGACGGAGGGCGGCTTTTCGTTTTCCACCACTCAATACATCAGCCGGAACGTTACCTTGTCCAACTACGGCATCCTCAATAAATATGGAAGCAACATTCTGTCCAGCGAGCAAACGACCTCCCGGATCAACTTCATGGGAGGGAAAAACAGCAGCTTTGCCGCGGCGAAGCATCTCTATACCGGAACCTTTGAACATCCGGTTCCCGTTTGCGGTTTTTCGGATATCGCAATCGCCGGAGATTTGAGTCACTATGAGCTGGAGGCAAGCAGCACCCTGCGCCTTGATTTTCGCTGCGCCGTAACACATCACAAAGAAGAAACGGCAGCTATGTGCGCAAAAAAATACCTTCCGCAGGAAATAGACGCAAAGCTGGAAACGCTGAAAAAACAAGATCAACAGCATCACGAAAAATTACAGTTCCGCTTCAGCACATTTGAGGACGGAAGCATTCGGGAAAACGTATTCAATGTTTTTCTGAATTATACCAAACGGCAAATCGAGTTGTGCGCTTTGGGAAAGAACTACGCCGGCGACCTGCTGGGCGTGCGGGATGTGATGCAGCAGCTGGAAGCATTGGTGTTATGGCGTCCGGAAGCCTGTGCGGATAAAATTCTGGAAACCCTCTCCTACACCGCTCCAAACGGAAGATGTCCCCGGCAGTATTCCATTCCTGCCGAAGGCGCAGTTCCGAAAATGGACCTTCGCCCCTATATCGATCAAGGCGTGTGGGTCATCTCCACGATTGCAACCTATCTGCGTTACACGAAGGACTTTGCTTTTCTGAAACGCACCTGCGGCTATTATGACATTGTGGATGAGGATTCCAATTTGGTGCGCAAATCGAATTTGGAAGACACCGTGCTGGATCATATGCTGAACATTATGAACTATTTGCTTTCCAAACGGGATATGGAGCAAACAAAATGCGTGCGCGCCTTGTTCGGCGACTGGAACGACGCGCTGGATGGGTTAGGGGTTTCCTCCGATCCCAAGAAAAAATACGGCACCGGTGTGAGCGTGATGGCAACCTTGCAGGTTTATCAGAACCTGGAAGAGATGACAGAACTCTTATCCTTGCTGGATTGCAAACAATACGCAGATACCATTGCAGAATATGAAAAAGCAAAAGAAGAGATCGCAGAAGGCTTGAAAAAATACGCGATTGTAAAGAACGAAGAAGGGCGAATCCATATCCTGCACGGCTGGGGAGACAAACGCTCCTATCTGGTCGGAGGCTTTTCCGACCCGGACGGAGCGGAGCGTTACGGGCTGACCGCCAGCGCTTTTTGGGTGTTATCCGGCCTTTATCAGGGGGAGGAATCCATCCGTCAAGCGATTTTAGAAACCTATCGCCATCTGGATTCCAAATACGGTCTGATGACATTTGACAAACCCTTTGCGCCAAAGACGCCGGGCGTGGGACGGATCGGTGATCTTCCGGCAGGAACGGCGGAAAACGCCGCCGCCTATATCCATGGAAGCATGTTTGGAATCGCCTCCCTTTTCAAAATGGGGGAAAGCGCGCAGGCATGGAAACAGCTTGCAAAATCCATTCCGATTACCCATGCCAATGTCAGTTTAACGCCTTTTGTGATGCCGAATTCTTATTGTTATAATGAAACCCTTGGAATTGACGGGCAATCCATGGGCGACTGGCATACCGGAAGCGCAAACGTATTGCTCAAGACATTGATGCGCTATGCCATCGGCATAGAACCGCAATTTGACGGCGTGATGCTTCAGCCGGCGGCAAGCATGCCGGTGAAAGCATTTGAGGTGCAGCTGGAAATACGGGGCTGTGCCATCCATTACAGCTATCGCAATGAAGGAACCGGTCAACGCCGCTTCTTGATAGACGGCAAAGAGCAAACGGCAGCATATGACCCGGTGATGCGGCTTCCGCGTCTGAAAATTTCAGATGAAGCATTCCGTGCGCCTGCCCTGCGCATAGAAGTGCTTGATTAGCCGACAGCTTTTTATCGTGACAATGTTTCAGAGAGGTGCAAAAAAAGTTTTTGCACCTCTTTTTTGTATCTTTTCTTGTTGACCAAAAAGTCTAATGCTTAAGCATATTTTCAGTTCTTACTCTTGATTGGGAAAATAGGATACAAAGCAAGCAGAATCAGATGGAAGAAAGGACAGAGGGTAATGGACAGAGAACATTGCGCATTGTGCGCTGTTCTTTGTTCTGTTGCGTGCCGCAGGCACTTTTTTATTTATTCTATGCTAATGATCCATTGTCCTGTTTTTCTTGAGCCTTCTCGATCAAGTACACCAATTTCTTTAAGCGCATCAATATCCCTTTTTATTGTTCTCGAATTCACACCTATATTTTTTGCTATATCCTCCATTGATACATTTCTGTTATCTGCAATGATTGAAACAATTTGTATCGCACGCTCGATTTTCTTCTGAGCATAGTCCATAGACAATAATCTGTCTCTAATGATTTTTCCCAATTTTATTGGGACATTTATTGGGACATTATCTTCTTTTGTTCCCAGCCCATACTTTTTGAGGAGTATAAGATATTTCTCGCCGGGTTTGCACAGCACCATAATTCCCCTTTCCGATATTTCATATTCAGGAAGTGGCGTATTGTTTGCTTCACATTCCTCTTTTATCTTATCAAAGCCTCTGCCCCAACTTTCAATCATCCCTGCTTTGAAAAGAACATCCGCAACCTTCGGATTATACGGAATGGAAGAATGTTTCTCATATATATTTTCTGCCGAAAGCATTTCCGGGAACTTGCCGTCATTCCAAATATAGATTTTGTCATCAT
>CAKRUL010000097.1 GCA_934403665.1 uncultured Clostridia bacterium
TTTGTTGCGGCTGACTAGACCCGCTTCTATTTTAACATAGGTTTTTTATTTCTCATCGGCATAAGCCTCTTTTGAACTACCAGCTTAGCTGGTGGTTTTCGTGATACAAAAAAAGTCTGACGTTTGGTAACGCCAGACTCAAAAGAATGTTTCCCTGTCAAAATGCCGAAAACATTCTATCCATGCGATAGAAAAACCTTCTCGCAATGTATGGAATTTTCTCCAAGCCGCTCCTCAGAAACAGCCTTTTTCTCTTTCAGTGCGCAATATTCCGGCTTTCTTTTTCGGAGATAATCGGCAATTTCAACCGACTGAATACCGGTTGCAACATCCGAATACGCTTTCTTCCCTCGTTTGATCAAATCAAAAAAGGTGGCATTTTCCGCATAAAATCCATTGCTCTCAAACAGACTTTCCCGATCCCCGGTGATAGTTTTGTAGGCGGTTCCGTTTTTCGTGCACACCAGTCTCCCCGGCATATCTATCCCATTCCAGACAGGAAGTTCCGCAAAAAATGTGTAATCCACACAGCTCACATGAATCCGTTCCGAAACACATCCGGAGCAGGGCAGCAAATTGATCTGCGCGGCAGCCGAATTTTCAAACTGTGCATGCATATAAAAATCCGTCACCTTTTTTCCTGCATATTCGATGTCCTGATAGAGAAAATCCGCTTTCCTGTAATCGCTGTTTACAATATACCGAATACTGTCAATCGCATGAATCGCCGTTGTGCAGAAATCATCATCCGTTCTGCCTGTGCGGACAAAATTACAGTCTGCATGCAAAATCGGTTGTCCGCACGCTGCAATCTCCTGAATCAAAGAGGTCACAATCGGCATGTACCTTCTGTTGAATCCTACCCTTGCATACACTCCGTTTCTCTCGGCGCATTCGTGGATGCTTTTCGTTTCTTCCTGATTGATGCCCGGCGGTTTCTCCAAAAGAATATTGGTCTTGGTTTTCAGCACCTCCTGCGATACTTTTGCCGTGAGGGAAACCGGGATAATCACCAATGCCACATCCGGCTTTTCCTGCTCAATCATCCTCTTGTAATCCGTATAATAGCGCTGAAAACCAATTTCCTTCTGAAATGCTTCTGCTTTTTTCGGATCCACATCACAACAAGCAGCCAGTTGTGTATCTTCATGCAAATAAGCATATTTTCGGCAAGCAGGTCCATGACCGTGGATTGCCATGTTCCCACAGCCAATGATGCATATTTTAAACATTTGTATCCCGTCTCCTGTTTTCTAAAATTCTGCGATAATTTCAATCTGTTTTTTCCCACGCATCTTCTCAAAGGGAAGAAACGTTCCTTCGATCCGCTCACCGTCTATCCGCAAGGCTTTCGCCCTCGCATTCTTTGCCGGCAATTTCCCGACTTTCAGATGACAGACGATGCCCCGGTATTCTCTTGTCATTTCAAACCCGTCCCACTCCTGCGGGATACACGGATCAATCACAAGTCCGTCATAATCCGGCCGAAAACCAAGCACATACTGTGTTGCCGCAAAATACATCCACGATGCTGTTCCGGTCAGCCAGGAATTGGAGGCCGCCCCGTACCGTTCATGTGCAGGTCCCAGCATTGCCGAAGCATACACATAAGGCTCAATCAAGGTTCGTTCCGCAATATCGTTCCTTCGGATGGGGAGCGATGCCCGATAAATCTCATAGGCTTCCTCATTTCTTCCCAGAATCGTTTCCGCTATGACGGCCCAGGTATTCGCATGATAAAATACACCGCCGTTTTCTTTGATTCCTGCCGGACATCCGAAATAACATTTCTGATCCGGATCATATCCGCCGGACGCCGGCGCATGGGAAATCAAGCCAAACGAACAAAACAGCCGCCGATACACCTCATCAAAAGCCGTATTCCCTTCCTTTGCGTCAGGCAGTCTGGAGAGCACTGCCCACGACTGCGGATTCAGAAAAATCTTATTGTAGGCATCCTCATCCGTCCCGTATTTTTCGCCTTTATCCGTATATGCACGAAGAAACCATTTTCCGTCCCAAAGCTGTTTGTATTTGCTCCGGCACCATTCATAGTATTCTTCTGCCCAGCTCAGATGCGCCGCATCCCCCGTTTTCCGAAACAGCTGAATCAGTTCATAGGCCGCATGTGCCGCCTGGAAAAACACAAATACGCTCTCGGCCTTTCCCCCTTTTCCGATGGAATAGATGCTGTCATTCCAGTCGCTTTTCAGGAATTTCGGGATTCCGTGTTCCCCCACATTTTCCCGGGTGAACTCCAAGCCGCGGATCAAGTGCTCCAGCACAGTGCCTTCTCCGCTGTCCGCATATGGGATGCGTTCCTCCAGAAAGGCATAATCTCCCATCTCCCGAAGATAGGTGCAGACAGAGAAAACAGACCACAGATGATCGTCGGAGCGTCCTCCGCCTTCTGATTTTCCTGTCCCCGGATAATAGACATTTCGCGCGTTCCCGTTGCTCGCCTGTATTTTCAGAAGGGTTTTGATTCGCTCTTTCGCAGCAGGCGCCATCGCGTGCATGACGCCAAGCACATCCTGCATGCTGTCCCGAAAGCCCCAGCCGCGCACCACGCCGCGCTCGTAATAAGAGATAAAGCGCGACCAATGGAATGTGGTGCGGCACTGATACGCATGCCATATATTCAGCATCGTGTTCATTTCTTCATCCGGGGTTTTTACTTGACAGCATTCCAGATACCTCTGCCATCCCGCCTTTAACTCCGCAAGGGCTCTGTCCGCCCGATCCCGCTCCAGCGCCTCCTTTGCCAGATCAGCGATCTGGGCGCTGTCACGGCATGCGCCGACCGTAAAAAGAAATCTTTTTTCTTCTTCTCCCTGCAGCTCCATCGGGCAGGACAAGCTTCCGCAGGCATTGTCCGCATTGATATGTGACTGACTGCACTGTCCGCGTTCCACGGCGATGGGATTCTGTTCGCTTCTGTATTTCCCAAGAAAGATATCCCGTGCACAGTCAAATCCATCCATTTCAAGGGTTGTTGCCATAAATCCATACAGGTTTCCGCAAATGACATTGTCGTCCACTGCGTCAAATTGGATGATGCCATCCTCGCACTTGGCGGTCATGGTATAGCGTGCCCATTCCGCCGCAATATCCACCGATGCATTGTAATAAGAAAACTCCATATAGGAAAACAGCTTCAGCTTCCGCGGTCTTGCCGTTGTGTTTTTCAGCGTGCAGTTCCAAAGCTCATAGCTTTTCCCTTCCGGTATGTAATATTTGATTTCTGTCTCTATGCCCCGATAGCTGCTTTTGATGACCGTATATCCCAAGCCATGGCGGCACTCGTAAAAATCCAATTCTTTCAGAACCGGCTGCCAGGTAGGCGACCAGTATTCTCCGGTCTCCATATCCCGTATATACAAGTACCGCCCCGGTCTGTCCATCGGAAGAGTATTGTATCGATACCTTGTCAGTCTCCTGTTGCCGGGATCCCCGTCAAACAAAAGTCCGCCGGCATTGTTGGAAATGATTCCGCTGAATGTTCCGTCTCCCAAATAGTTTATCCACGGCGTCGGAGTGTCCGGCCGGGTGATCACATATTCTTTCGCTTCGTTGTCAAAGTACCCGCATCTCATCTTCTTTTCTCCGTTTCTTTGTGCTTTTGTTGCAGTTTCCAAAAGGCCGGGAGAACATTTTTATGTTCTCCCGCGTTTCCGTGCCTTACTGTGCGTCATACCGCTTCTGCGCGTCATTATAAATCTTCACCAGTTCTTTTGCACCCATGGTTTCTGCTTTCTGCAGCCATGCGTTCCATGCACTGTCCCCGGAGTCGTTTGTTATGATATACTTTGACGCAAATTCTCTGCCTGCGGTATCCAATTTGGTCTGATATTCGTTAACAAGTTTCTGCTCTTCCGCAGTGAAGGCCAAAATCGGATCCATCGGTTCCATATGCTTCGGATCTTTTGCAAAGTCCTGCGCTTCCTGCTCTCTTTCGGTAAACTGGAAGTAAATGGAGCGGCGGTCAAAGCTCAGATACATTCCCTCGCTGAACATGCCGTATTTCTCCTCCAGCTTGCTCATATCCACCTTCTCGTCCGGTGCAAATTCAATGTATTTCGCCATGCCTTTTTCGTTCAGTTCATAGGTTTCCCCTTTGATTCCCATCGTGATCAATTCTTTCCCGGCGGGCGATAAACAAAAGTCCAAAACCTTAAACGCCGTTTCTGCCTTGGGGTTATTTGCCACATGCCGTCCCCAGCAAATCTGGCTCAGCGTCGGCATGGTCTGTTTCGGTCCGACAGGATTGCCGAATCTTAAATCATAGTCCGGAACTGTAGTCGCCTGTTCCTTGAACATATCCATTCTTCCAATCCAATCCGTCGTGACAAACGCTTTGTCCGCCTGTGTCATTTTGGAAGTCCATGCCGCCTGCGTCAGCGTCAAAAATTCAGGATCTAACAGCTTTTCGTCATACAATTTTTTAAGGTAATCCAGCATTTCCTTATACACAGGATCGGTATCGGAATATTTCCAGATTTTTTCGTTTTCGTCATAGTAGGGCTTAAAGGGTGTGATTCCCCAGCTGTAACCCAAATTGCTAAAAATACTGTCCTTCGACTTTGAGGTATAAGGATTAGAGGAAGGATAAATCTGCTTTAATTTTTTCAGAGCACGGTAAAATTCGTCCGGGCTGTTCCACATCGGAATATTGTTTTTGTCGAAAATATCCTTCCGGTACATGGTCGCTCCCGTATTGACTTCCCGGTTCCAATCGTAACCGTAAAAGCCATACAGCTTTCCATCCCCTGCCGCATAGGATTTGAAAATCCAGTTATTCTCCTTATTGTCCACAAAGGTCGCTTTGAAGTTCGGCAGTTTATCGATATAATCTTCCACTGCCGCAAAGGCTCCCTGCATTGCCAAATCATTTGCCTGAACCGGCTCCATGCCCTGTCCGATGATATCCGGCAAATCTTTGGAGGCGACCCACACACTTAATTTTTCTGCCGCCGCAGCTGCCGGTACAATGCGGAACTGCACGTCAACCCCTGTGATTTCTCTTAATTTGCGTGCTACATAAGAGTTGTTGAAATCCTCATGGCTGGAGGTAACCGACCATTCAATTGTTTCCGGTTTGTCGGTGAGCGGCAGCTTCAAGCCGCCGGTGTCTCCTATTTTTGCCGCAGTTTCCTCGTTGAAAAGCGTGTTTTCACTTCCTCCGCACCCGGACAGAGCTGATACTGCCAGCAATCCGGCGAGAATCAAACTAAGTTTTTTCATGGTTCCCTCTTCCTTTCTTTCTCTGTTATGTTTTTTATTTCTCCGTTTAGGTTTGCGCTAAGCTTTGATATAAATCCGGACGGCGTTCATTCATATAGATATTCCGTCTGGAAGCAGAAGATTTGCTTACCGACAGGTATCGCACCAGAAATTCCTGCTCCAAATCTACCTCGGCGATTGCGACGCCTCTGCCGTCTGCCGCTGCGATTTCCTCGCCCTCCGGATTGAAAATTTTTGTTGTGCCGAAGGTGGTTGTGCAGTTGATCACATAAACGCCGTTATCCCGTGCACGCATGATGCTTTGTTCCTGCATAAATCCGGCGGTTGGATTGATGATAATTTCCGCTCCTTTTTGCTGCAGAAGTCTGCAGAACTCCGGGAAAAAGAAGTCCCAGCAGATGGCAAAACCGACTCTGCCGAAATCCGTGTCCACAACAACCGCTTCATCCCCGGGTTTCATTCCATCTTCATATTCCGAAACGGTTAAATGTGTTTTGTGATATACCGCAGAAATTTCTCCCTTGCGGTCGATCAGCAAAGCTGTGTTATAGAGAATTCCGTCTTTCGCCTTTTCTTTAAACGAAAAAGCAAGATACACGCCGTGTTGTTTCGCCTTATCCCGCATTTTGTCAATCTGCGGGCTGTCAATCGACAGCCAGACATCTTTGGCAGCAAAGCAGTTTCTTGAATAAAAGCATTCGGTCAGAACAATCAGATCCACCTTCGGAAAACGCTGCATCAGAGAATCAATCCGTCTCAGACTG